>DASVLC010000346.1:0-6526 GCA_036385045.1 Thermoanaerobaculia bacterium
TTCAAGTATACGGGCGGCCCCCAAAAGGATTTGTATACTTCTGACTTCCGATCGGTGGCCCGTCTTCCGGGAGAGACCACAACGATGATGAATCAGAAGCAGCGTGACACGCTGGCGAGTTGCCTGACCGAAGTGTTCGGCCGTATCGACGACACCTTCATCGATGCGGCGGTCGAGCGGATGCACTGGCGGGAGCTTGCCGGAGGCGAAACTCTGATGAAGGCGGGCGACCCGACAGCCGGTGTCTACTTCGTCATCAGCGGCCGTCTCCGTGTTTACGTTACGCGGGACGGAGTGACCTCAGTAGTCGGCGAGATCGGCCGCGGCGAAACCGTCGGCGAGATGAGTGTCCTCACCGGCGATCCCGTATCCGCGACGGTAGTCACGGTTCGCAACACGGTTCTCGGCCACACGACCCCGGAAGCTTTCAATGATCTGTTGAATCGATACCCACAGCTCGCGATCCACATGGCCCGGGTGATCGCGAACCGGCTCAAGCATGCCTCGAATCGTCCACGCGTCAGGAAGCCGTCGACGATCTGTCTGCTCGCGATTACGGACGGCGTTGATCTTCCCGCCTTTGCCACGGGTCTGACGCGCAAGCTCGACCGCTGGGGCGTCACGACGATGGAGACGCGGGAGACGATCGATGAACGCTTCGGCAAAGGAGCCGCGGACAACGAGGAACGCGACTCGGATGTTTACCATCAGGTTTCGACCTGGCTCGATGACGTCGAGTTCTGGAACGAGTTCACGGTACTAGTCGCCAGCGGCGAAAACCGGGAGTGGACCCGCCGGTGCCTGCGGACCGCGGACGAGGTGTTTCTCGTGGCAAGGTCGAATGCGCCGGCCGTAGTTCACCCCCTCGAGACAGAGCTTTGTATTGGAACGGATTCGCTGACGGGTGCGCGCCAGACACTCGTCATGCTCCACGATGTCTCGACGACGCATCCCACGGGAACGCCGGCCTGGCTCGACCGGCGTTCTGTGGACGCACACTTTCACGTCCGTCCGACCGAGGATAGCGACATGGCGCGTCTCGCACGGATCGTCAGCGGGAATGCCATCGGGCTGGTGCTCGCCGGAGGAGGGGCACGCGGTTTCGCCCACCTTGGGGTGTACAAAGCTCTCGAGGAAGCGGGAATCGAAGTCGACTTCGTCGGAGGCACGAGCATCGGCAGCACGATGGCCGCGTACATCTCGTTCGACCATCGTGCGGACACGCTGATCGGCTTTGCGCGCAAGGCTTTCGCCGGTAACCCGACGGGTGACTTGAATCTCTTTCCGATTC
The DNA here is from genome assembly GCA_036385045.1 of Thermoanaerobaculia bacterium. Lineage (GTDB taxonomy): Bacteria > Acidobacteriota > Thermoanaerobaculia > Gp7-AA8 > Gp7-AA8 > QHVT01. Next base: position 1,292 of record DASVLC010000346.1, read on the forward strand.
TCTCTCTGATGAAGGGCAAACGAGTCAGGCACGCGACGGTTCAGGGAATCATCGACGCTACCGGAATGCACGACGTGGACATGGCCGACAGCTGGCGCACGATGTATTGCGTCGCGTCGAACTACTCGGCGGCGCGCGAGATGGTGATTGTCCGGGGAAGGCTCGATCGCGCGCTACGCGCGAGCCTCTCGATTCCCGTTGCGCTTCCTCCCGTCATATGGGGTGGCGAACTGCTGATCGACGGTGCGATCTTCAACAATTTCCCGACCGACGTGATGGCGAAGATCGGGGCAAAACGGATCATTGGAGTGGATCTCAGCCGGAGAGCGGCGAGACGGCACGAGATGGAGGAGCTTCCCTCTACGTGGCAGTTGTTGTGGGACCGGCTTCGCGGACGGAAGCGCCGCCGCTTCAGATTGCCATCGATCGGCACGCTGCTGATGGGAACGACGATTCTCTACAGCGAGTCCCGAGGAGAGCAGGCGCGGAGGTCGGTCGATCTTTACCTCAACCCTGACCTGAGCCGCATCTCGCTGCTCGACTGGAAGAGCTTCGACCGGATCATCGAGATCGGCTACCAGCATGCGAAAGAGGTGCTGGCGGGAATGAAGGACGAGGAGCTGGCGCTCTACCGCAATGACGCGCCCGGTGAGACGGACGCGGACGCGGGCGCGGCGTGAGCCTGACATCTGCACCCCTGCCAGGGGCTGTCATCCGCCTGTCACCCCGAGCCAACGAACGGCGCGGCGCCGGTGATGCGCAGATGACATTCCTGAATCCGAAACGGATCCACCAGTTCTCCGTCAGTCCACCCACAGGCGGCCATCGTCTCTTCGAAACGCCCGACGTCCCTCGAGAGAGAGTGCTTCGAGTGCCGGGTAGCTCTCCAGCGTCGTAAATCCGACTCCGAAACGCTCCTTCTTCATGAAATGAAGTCCCTTCTGGCGGAAGTAGTGCGGGTTCCGATACTCCTCGACCGCGCTCCAGAGGCCGAGCGACAGCGCATGACGGTCGCGGGAAAACTGCTCCGCTCCCGTTGAGGCCTCGTTTTCGTCCACCCACCGGACCAGAAAGCTGTTCGGCGGCAGCTGAAGATACCCGTCCGATCGTTGTGGAAGGGAGTCCTGAAGAAGCAGGCGCCTGCCGGGCAGGTAGTACATGACGATCGTAAACGCATTGTCCGCGACATCACGCTCGAGGACGAACTGCGCGTCGGCCGGCAATCGCCCCGCCCATGAACCGAGATCCGCAAAGTCGCGATATCCGAGCTTCATCGTGGTCAGATTGACCAGCGACAGGAACGCGCCATGCGTTGCGATCGCAACGATCACAGCGAAACGCAATGCGCGCCACGGCAGGAGCGCCAGTGCGCGGGCGGCGAGAATCGCGGCGAAAGGGAGAAGACTCAACAGGTAGTAGCTGTGCTTGTGCGTATGCAGATAGAAGATCGTGTAGGCCGTTAGCGGTAGAAGGACGAACACGTCGTCCCGCGAGCGTTTCATCACTGCCATCAGAATGCCGGCGACAATCGTCAGCGCAAGGAGGGGCGTGAATGCCCACCAGGCTTCGCTCAGCAACAGACGAACTTCCTCGACTGATTGCGGAAACGTCGTCGCAGCGGCAGCTCCTCCAAGGACGTGCTGCATGAAAAAGCTGCGGTCACGAACGAAGTGGTAACCATAGAAGAGGAGGGGGATCGCGCCGGCGATCACGGGCACCATCACCGTGGGTCGTAGATCGATGCGCTGGCCGGCTCGCCTTCGAACAATGGCCCTCCAGATTTCGTAACAGACCAGCGCCACGATGGCGACTCCTGCGAACAGCTTCGTGAAGAGAGCGAGTCCGAGAAGCGTTCCGACCCGGATAGCCCGGCTCCACGTCCAGGCATCCTCGCGCGGCCACGCGAGCATCGCCCCTGCTACCAAAGCGAGATAGAGAGAATCCGTCTGAATGTTCCGTCCTGTGATCGCGGCAACAGGAGCGACCGACATCAGGACTGCAGTGATCCAGCCCGCCCGCTTCCCGAACCGGGCTCTGGCCAGAAGTGCCGTCAGCGCCATCAGGAGAAGACTGATGGCAACGGTGACGCCTCGCGCCACGAGCAGGGATGGCCCGAACACCAGAGACACGGCGAAGAGGAGAAAGGCGTAGAGCGGAGGCGTCTCGATGAAGGGAGTCGTGCCATCGACTGTTGGTACGAGTAGTGAGCCGCGGCTGAAGTTGCTCGCCTCGAGAAGGTAGTTCGCCTCGTTGAAACCAACGAAACCACCGATCGGCTCCGCGAGCCGAGGAAGCCGTGCTGCCAGCGCGAGCGCAACAACGAGCAGCAGGGGAATCACGACTGACCGCTTCAAGGTGAGCGGATGCCGGGCAGCCGCTGAAAAGAGGACGCCCGGGCGCGGTGGGCCTCCCTCGATTCCCTGCTCTTCTCGATCCAGCTCCACTGACTGCGCCGACGGGTCGCCGGCTTTCGACCTCGAGCTCCTGGCGTTCGAACCCGCCGGACGTGTCCCGCGTCTTCGGCTAGCCATGGCCTTTCTTCATCCTTCGAGCCTGACTCCTACAGCACGTATCGCGAGAGGTCTTCGTCCTTGATCACGTCGGCGAGTACGCGCTGCACGTAGGGAGCGTCGATGATGACCTCCTGCCCATCCATGTCGCTGGCCTCGAATGACAGCTCGTCGAGAAGCCGTTCGAGGATGGTGTGGAGACGACGCGCTCCGATATTCTCGGTCTTGTCGTTGACGACGGCAGCATAACGCGCGATCTCCTTCACGGCGTCATTCTCGAAGCGCAGAGTCACACCCTCCGTTCCGAGCAACGCGACGTATTGTGTCGTCAGAGCATTTTTCGGCTCGCAGAGAATCTTCTCGAAGTCATCCTCGGTGAGTGACTCCAGCTCGACGCGAATGGGAAAGCGTCCCTGCAACTCGGGAATCAGGTCCGACGGCTTCGAGACGTGAAACGCTCCGGCGGCGATGAAGAGGATGTGATCGGTCTTCACCATCCCGTACTTCGTGTTGACCGTGGTTCCCTCCACGATCGGAAGCAAGTCGCGCTGGACTCCTTCACGTGAGATGTCGGGACCGTGCGAGGCGTTCTGCCGGCCGGCAATCTTGTCGATCTCGTCGAGGAAGACGATGCCGCTCTGCTCGACACGCTCGATCGCCTCACGAGCGACGTTCTGCTGATCGACCAGCTTCTCCGCCTCTTCCTGGATCAAAATCTCGCGTGCGTCACCGACGCGCATCTTCTTCCGCTTCGAGCGTCCGCCGAAAAGCCCCGGCATCATGTCCTTGACGTTGACGCCCATCTCTTCGACACCCTGCGGAGTGAAGATCTCGAAGGAAGGGAATCCCTGCTCCTTCACCTCCAGGTCGATCTCCCGCTCGTCCAGCTTTCCTTCGTCGAGCCAGCGTCCGAGCTTCTCACGCGTTTCGGTCGACGAGTCTTCCGGTTCCGGCCCACCGACGAAGGCGGGACGCGCGCGAGGAGGACGCGAGTCGGGCAGGAGGATGTCGAGCACACGCTCGCGGGCGTTGCGCTCGGCAGCTTCGCGAACGCTGCGGTTCTTCTCGTCCTTCACCAGTTTCACGCCGATTTCGGTCAGATCGCGCACGATCGACTCGACGTCGCGCCCGACGTAACCGACTTCGGTGAACTTCGAAGCCTCGATCTTCATGAACGGAGAGCGCGTTAGGCGGGCGAGCCGTCGTGCGATCTCGGTCTTTCCGACTCCTGTCGGGCCAATCATGATGATGTTCTTCGGCGCGACTTCATCGCGCAGATCGGGGGCGAGCTGCTGCCTGCGCCAGCGGTTCCGCAGCGCAATGGCTACCGCGCGCTTGGCCGCGCGCTGGCCGACGATGTACTTGTCGAGCTCACGCACGATCTCTTTCGGCGTCAGCCGCTCGGGATTGAGAAGGAAGTCGTCCGAAGCACCGGGAAGTTGAATGACCATGATTCCGCTCAAAGGGTTTCGACCGTGATGCGGTCGTTCGTATAGATGCAGATGTCGGCCGCGACGCGCATGCACTCTTCTGCGATCTCCGCGGCGCCGAGAGTCGTGTGCTTCAGCAAGGCCCGCGCCGCGGCGAGCGCGAAGGGACCGCCGGAGCCGATCGCCAGAATGCCGTCATCCGGCTGAATCAGATCGCCCGTGCCGGAGATCAGATAGGACTTTTCCTCGTTTGCCACGATCAGCATCGCCTGAAGCTGACGGAGGTACTTGTCCATCCTCCAGTCCTTGGCAAGTTCGACGACCGAACGCTCCATGTTGCCGCGGTACTCCTCGAGCTTCGCTTCGAACCGGGAAAAGAGCGCGAAAGCGTCGGCGGCCGAGCCGGCGAACCCGGCGAGAATGCGCCCGTTGTAGAGTCGGCGCACTTTCGCCGCACCATGCTTCATCACCGTATTGCCGACCGTCACCTGCCCGTCGCCCGCCATCGCCACGGTTCCGTCGCGACGGATACAGACGACCGTGGTTGCGTGGATCACTGGTTCACTCATGACGGCGCGATGCTATCACCCGGCTACGCGCGCTATCTCAGCGGCGGAAAATCGTCGGGCAGCGGCGCGATGAGCTCGCCACCGAAGAATGGATGATCGAGCTTCCAGGCGTGAAGGAGCATTCGCGGGGCGGCGAGAGTCGAGCCGTACCGCCTGTCTCCGACGACCGGGCGCTCGATCGACTTGAGGTGAATCCTGATCTGATGTGTACGCCCCGTCAGAATCTCGGCCTCGACCAGTGTCGCGCCATCGAGCTCTCGCAGCGGGCGCACGATCGTGTGCGCATCGCGATCGCCGATCGGCGACTCGATGACCGTCTCGTCCGCGATCAATCCTTCGGCCACGGCGAGGTAGAGTTTTCGCACCTCGCGTCCGACGAACATCGCCGAAAGCTCCGCTGCCGCCGAGGCCGTTCGTGCGAAGACCACTACGCCGGTGGTCTGCGTGTCGATCCGATGAATCAGGTGAAGCTTTCGGTAACGGACACGTAGCAGCTCCTCGAGCGAACGCGAGCTCCTGTCGCGCGTTGGCTGCGTCGCCATTCCTGCCGGCTTGTTGACCGCCACCCATTCGGCGGTCTCGCGAATGACGGCAATCTCCGGCGTATCGTCCGGGACCAGTGCGATGCGATCCCTTTCGTTCACTTCGCGCGAGGCCACCGCCACCGGTTTCTCGTTCACGAGCACACGACGAGCAGCAATCAGCTCGCGAGCCTTTCGGCGTGAG
>DASVLC010000347.1:0-12231 GCA_036385045.1 Thermoanaerobaculia bacterium
ATCGCCGACCGGGCAGAATGCACCGCCCACACACCCTCGCGAGCCTAACCGTTCCATCATCCCGATCGCCAACCCCGCGCCTGTCATCCCGAGCCGCCGAAGCCCCGGGGGCGGGTGCGAGGGCGGGAGGGGCGGAGGACGGAGAGGGATCCCTTGCCGACGACCCACCCACCGAGCATCGCCAGAAGCCGAGGGGGGGGCGCGCGGGGCGAGACGCCCCGCTGCGGACGGGGACGTCCGCGGTACGGCGGACGAGGACGTCCGCGCTACACACGCCCAGTATGAACCCGAGGAACCCGAGGAACTCCGAGGAACCGCTCCTAGGGCACCGGATGGTGCGGCCCCATCGGCGCCTGCAGCAGCGTCTGCCAGTCGAACAGACCGAGCCACTCCTGCGCGTAATAGAAGAGGAGAGCTCCGATGACGGTGTTGAAGAAGTTCAGAACACCGTTCGGCACGGGTGGAGTCTGGCGGCGGTTCCAGGTGCCGGCGATGCTCTCGAGGTACGAGCCGAGGAATGCGCATGCGGTCACGACCGCAACGATCTCCCAGGAGAAAACGGCTTTGAAAAACATCCTGTCGACGGCCCACGTTCCGGCGGCCGCCACAATGAAGCCTGCCAGAACGCCGGATAGCGTTCCTTCGACCGACACAGCGCCTTCGGTTCCCGGAGGAACCGGGCGCAGTGACAGCGGAAGGAACGTCCGGCGGCCGATGAGCTGACCGATTTCGGATGCTGTCGTATCGGCGGCTGCGGTGGCCAGAGCTGCGATCCCCATGAACAGAGGAAGGAGCTGCATCTCCATCGAGCCGAGCTCCGGATGCCGCGCCGCGCGGGAGACGGCAATCGCGCAGATCGCCGCTACGCCGACGTTGGCGAAAGCATGACTGAACCCTCGTCTCCCCCCGGAGTCTTCGGCGAGACCGCGGCGTGCTTTCCGCTGATAGCCGAGCTTCGTAGCTCCGCTGCCGATCACGAAGAAAATCAGAAGCGCGAGATAAAGCGGCCAGCCGGCGCCGAGGATGATGATCGTGCCGAGGATGAAACCGCCCAGGGCTCCCGAAAAACTGACCGTCCGGGCGAAATAGCCGAGGAGCGCGAGAGCCGCATTCGCGACGAGCCACGGCTCGGTCATCGGCCAGGTGCCGAATGGCGACGCGGGCTGAATGCCGGCGACCACGAGCGCGACGCCGGCGGCGAAGGGAACTACGATGTTGTCATCGATGCCTAGCGGCAGCGACTCCGCAATCGCGGCGGCGAGCGTTGCGATCAGAACGACGCCGAACGCGTGAAAGCCGAGCCAGACAGACACCGCTAGTCCGGCGAGGCCGCCCGCAACGAGAAACCCGAGAAAGCCTCCCCAGCTCTTCGTGCGGTTCCAGGGAAGAGGCGCAATCGCGAAGCGCTTCCCCGCCAGACTCGCCACGCCATCGCCGAAAGCGAGCAACACCCAGGCGATCGCCGCGTAGTGCAGCGCGTCGCGGAACACTAGGATCAGCAGCAGTACCATCGCCGGATACAGGACGATGCCGGCGTCGTATCCGCGGGGCGTACGCGCGACGGTGGTGCCCACGATTCTGTGCAGTACGAGCCAGTTACCGAGGACCGCCGCTGCCGCGACGACCGCCGCCCCCCACCATGGCAGCCAGCGCAGGGTGAACGCGAACAGTCCGAATGCGATGTGGAGCGATTTCCGCAGTGGCTCGTTGGTGGCGTGAGAGATCATCGTTGAGGTTGCCGTCGTCCGGATGTCATCTGATCGTCAGTGCATTGTGACGGAGGCGCGATGCCGCATAAAGTGCGAAGGCAAACGATGAGCGATTTGGCGAAAACAGGCAAGATCCTGCGTACCAATGATTGCCGGGGAAGGCTCACGCTCCGAGGCGATCGGCCATCGATACCAGCTGACGATAGATGAACCAGCACGGAGCTTCCATGCAACGAGCAGCAGTCATCCTGGCGGGAGGCGCGGGTACGCGGCTTCGACCGCTCAGTTCGGACGAGAATCCGAAGCAGTTCCTGAAACTGTTCGACGGAGAGTCGCTGCTTCAGAAAACGTGGGCGAGGGTACGAAGGCTGTTGCCAGCCGACGCAATCCACATCTCGACGAATGCCGACTATGCGCAGAAGTGCCTCGACGATCTGCCGGAACTGGCGGAACGGAACGTTCTGACCGAACCGGCGCGGCGCAATACCGCTCCGGCAATCGCGCTCTGTACGTTCGAGATCGAGCAACGGCTCGGCCCCTGCGTCATTTCGTTTCTCGCCTCCGACCACTTCATTGGGGACGAGCAGGAGTTCGCTCGCGTCCTCGACCGCGTCTTCGATTTCGCGGGAGCGAACGATGAACTGGTAACGATCGGCATCCAACCGACGGAAGCGAACACTGGCTACGGCTATCTCGAGGTTGGAGAGCTGATCGATGGCGAATTCCTGCGCGTGAAGCAGTTCACAGAGAAGCCGGACATCCAGCGGGCAGAAGAATTCGTCCGCTCCGGCAGATACATCTGGAACGCGTCAATGTTCGCCTGGCGGTCCGAAGTCTTCCGGCGGGAACTGACACGGGCCGCTCCGGAGATCGCAGAAGTGACGACGGCAGCGTACCAGTCGATGCCTTCGATCTCGATTGACTACGCCCTGATGGAGAGAGCTCCGCGGGTGGCGACGATCCGCGGCGACTTCGACTGGTCGGATGTCGGATCGTTCGACGCCCTCCGCAAGGTCGGGGTCGACGTCGATGCCGAGATTCTCAGGCATTCGGCCGCCGGGAAATGATCTTCCAGGGGCTGCCCGGAGCGGGTGCGGTCACCCGGTCAGCAGAGCACTTAGTGCTAGAGTGAGCGCCGCAAAATTGCAGGCAGGAACGGAGCGTCATGGAATCGAGTCTCGAGATCGGGTTTCTCAGGGCATCAGAGATGGCAGCCATCGCCGCGGCGCGGACGATGGGCTACGGCAAGCGTAAATTTTCGGATCAGGTGGCGGTGGAATCGATGCGCCAGGAGCTGGGTAAGCTCAAGATGCGCGGCACGATCGTCATCGGTGAAGGGGAACGCGACAAGGCGCCAATGCTCTACGTGGGCGAGCCCCTCGGCCGCGGCTGGACCGACGGAGAGATTTACCCGGAAGTCGACATTGCAGTCGATCCTCTCGAGGGAACGAACCTCTGCGCGACCGGATCGGCCAACTCGATCACGGTAATCGCGGCATCCGAAAAGGGAGGCCTGCTCAACGCACCCGACATCTACATGGACAAGATCAACGTCGGACCAACCGCGGCGAGCGTCATCAGCCTTGCGGCCTCGGTCGAAGAGAATCTGAACCAGATGGCCGAGGCATTCGGCCGCGATGTCCATGAGCTGACGATTGCTGTCCTCGACCGCGAGCGGCATCACGACCTGATCGGCCAGATCCGGGAGGCAGGTGCACGGATCAAGTTGATCAGCGATGGTGACCTCTCAGCCGGCATTTCGGCCTCGATCCGGGGAACCGGGGTCCATGGAGCGATCGGGGTCGGCGGAGCACCCGAAGGCGTACTGGCCGCGGCCGCAATGCGCTGCCTTGGCGGACGGGTGCAGGGCCGGCTTCGCCCGCTCGAAAAGTGGCAGGAAGACAGACTCGCAGCGATGGGCTTCACCGACGGCGACAAGATCTACGACACCAACGAGCTGGCATCGGGCGACGACATCATCTTCGTGGCGAGCGGCGTTACTGACGGCGATCTGCTGCGCGGCATACGCTTCTTCGGAGGCGGCATCCGCGTCAATTCGCTCTTCATGTCGCTCAAGACGAACACGATCCGTTTCGTCGACACCATCTATCGCGAAGAGGGTTCGGATCTCGCGATCAGCCTGAACTGAGCACAACGTCGCGCGAAGCGCTTTGGAAAGCGGCGGCCTAGACGCCGCTTTCCAGCGCGTACGCCTGCACGAAAACGAAATCCTGGCGCACGTCGGACGAGCCGCACCTCTTCGACGGTTGCCAGCTGTGTGAAAGCGGCGGCTAAGGCCGCCGCACTCCAAAGCGCTTCGCGCGACGGGGCCACTAGCCCTTAGGCCCCTTCCGGAACAGCTCGCGAAACACCGTCGGCACCGGTGCGGTGAAGACCAGCTTCTCGCCGGAAGCCGGGTGGTTGAAGCCGAGAAGCTTCGCGTGCAGTCCCAGCCGGCCCAAAGGATTCGTCTCGCTGCCGTACATCCGGTCGCCTGCAACAGGATGACCTTTCTCCGACAGGTGGGTTCGGATCTGGTTCTTCCTTCCGGTCTCCAGCGTCACCTCCAGCAACGAGAAGCCGTCACTACGATCTACGGTCAGGTAATGAGTGACCGCCAGCTTCGCGTCAGGGTGTGCGTCTACGCTCTCCATCCTCAGGTCGCGCCGTTCGCGCAGCCAGGTCCGGATCGTTCCTGATGGAGGCTGAATGGCGCCTTCGATGACCGCCAGATAGAGACGCTCGACGGAGTGGACGGCAAACTGCTCCTTAAGAGCTTCACGAGCCGAAAAACTTTTTGCGAAGACGAGCACGCCGGAGGTCTCGCGATCGAGTCGATGGACGACGTGGATTCTCCCCTGTCGCTTGATTTCGAGATACTGGTTCAGGAAGGACTGCGCAGTCGTCTCTTTCTCACGTTCGGTCGCCACCGTGAGAAGCCCTGCGGCCTTGATCACCACGATGACGTCGTCGTCCTCGTGCAGCAGCGAGAGGCCGGCAGGGAGCGTCGCCTGCATTTCCTTCTGTCCGACTTCGACGATATCGCCGAGGGCCAGTTCGCACTTGGCATTCTTCTCGACTTCCGCGTTCACCCGCACCCGTCCCATCTGCAGCATCTGGCGGATGGTTGTCCGGCTCGAGTCAGGGTAGTAGGTCGCAAGCGCCTCGATCAGCGTCGAAGCACGATCAACTGTCATTCGAATCACGGGAGGAGAATGCAGGATCAGGCCCGGAATCTCAATCGGCCGTGTGCTTGCCGGAGTGAGGTTTTAGAGTCAAAGACCGGGCGCGGGCTCGGACGCGGGCGCGGGCCCGGGAAAAACTGAACCTCTCGTTCCTCCAGGAGTCTGATCACGACAGCTTGCGGCCGATGACGATACGGCTCTTCTCGAGCGGTTCGTTCAGATCCCCACAAAACCACAAAATCTCGCCCGACCTGGTGTCCCACCCCGTGCCCGAGCCCGAGCCCGAGCCCGAGCCCGGCTTTTGACTCACAAGACTCCCAGAAGACCGTACTGCGCCTCCAGCTCATCGAACCGGCGCTGCAACTCTGCGGTGATCTCTCCCCTCCTGCCTCTGCCGATCACACGTCCGTCGATCTGCGTTACCGGCATCACCCCCTGGGTCGTGCTGGTGATGAAGGCTTCGTCGAGGCTGTATAGCTCCGCCTCTCGAATCGGACGTTCGTCCACACGGATCCGCGCAGCAAGCGCCAGTCTGATGGCCTGGTCCCGAACCACCCCGGGCAGAATATGGCGATCGAGCGGATGGGTAACGACCGCGCCTCCACGCACCGCGAAGAAACTCGACGTCGCCCCCTCGGTCACCTCTCCCCCCGAGATCAGGATCGCTTCATCGACTCCCGCCCGGGCGGCAATCTTCTTCGAGACGGCATTGCCAAGCAGATTCGCCGATTTCAGATTGCAGAAATGCCAGCGCCGGTCCTGAGTCGTAATCACGCGGATCCCGCGCTCTTTTTTGAGACGGTCAGGAAAGACGAAGCTGCGTGAATAGGCGATTGCGGTCGGTTCACTCTCATCCGGCCAGACATGGGCGCGCGGCGTTTCGCCTCGGGTCACCTGGATGTAGACGATTCCATCGTGGAACGCGGTCCTGTCGAGCAGTTCCCGCATCACTGACGCGAAGCTCGTCTCAGTCCACGGGTTGCGGATCTCCAGTTCGTTCAGGCCCGCTGCGAGCCGCTGAAAATGCTCGAGATGAAAGATGGGACGCCCGCCGAGGAACTTGAAGACTTCGTAAATGGCATCGCCGAACTGGAATCCACGGTCCTCGACGCCGATGACCCGCTCGTCGGTGGTCGTGAACCTGCCGTTGATGTAGAGCACATCCGCCATCGCACCTCACCATACACGCCGGAGCGGCCGCATCGGAGTTTCGTGGAAGCACCGCGGCGATCAGCCCGCTGTTTCGAGGGCTACGGCCTTCACGATCACGACCGTCCGGTCGTCCTGCTCCTCCGCTCCCCATCGAGCGACGTCCGCAAGCACCTCCTGGCCGATCGCCTGAGCCCCTTTCTCGCGGTTCGCGCGAACGATACTGACGAGTCGATCGGTGCCGAACTCATTCTCATCGGCGTCCTGCGCCTCGATGATTCCGTCCGTGTACATACAGAGCACATCACCCGGCACCAGCTGCACGAACCCGCGCATGTAGGTGGCATCAGGAGTAGGACCGAGCACGGGACCGCCGTTTCGCAGGAACTCCGGCTCCTTCCCTTCCCGCAGAACGAACGGCGCGTTGTGACCTGCATTGCAGTAGATGAAGATGCCACCAATCTCGAGCTCGCCGTAGAAGAGCGAGACGAACTTGGTGGTCAGCCGGCCACGATGAATGATGTGATTGAGCTTCTCGACCGTGCGGATGATCTTGAAATCGCGGTCGGTAGCCATTCGCAGTCCCATGTAAATGTCGCGGACCACGAGCGCTGCCGGCAACCCGTGTCCCGACCCGTCGGCGATGACGAGCCCGAGAATGTTGTCGGAGACAGGGATGTAGTCGTAGAAGTCGCCGCTCACGATCTCCGCCGGGACGGTACGCCCCCAGATGTCGTAGCCGGCGTACTGCGGCACACGGGACGGCAGGATCGACTGCTGGATACGCTGGGCCTCGACGATGAGCGACTCGAACCTCTGCGCCCGCAGTTTCTGATTGATGACGTAACGGATGAGGTTCAGCGAGAAGAGAATGTCTTCCCGGCTGAGAGTCGGAGAGACGTCGAAGCTGAGGATGTAGTCGTCGTCGCCGACGGCGATCGCACAGAACCGCCTCGCACCGAGTCGCTTCTCGAGCACAGGATCGATGCCCTTGTCGTTGCGGTCCATCACGACGATCCCGCCGTCGAGCACCAGCTCGATCGGCCGGTAACCACGCGGGACCTCGATATTGAGCAGAGCCTCATGATGCTCGCCGAAACGTCCGACGAGTTCATACGTGTCATCCCGTTCAGCGAAGATCCGGCCTCCGGTGATCCCGAGCTCTTCACGGAAGTTGGCGGCAATCGTCTGCGCGATGTCCGAAATCGTCGACATCACCGACTGCGACTCATCGAGCTGTCCGAGCGTTCGTTCGACCTGCGTGAGTAGTTTCTTGTAGTCCAAGCTGAGTCTGGCCCTTCCCGCCGCGTGAGCGTGCGCGCGTCGCTCCCTGACGAACATGCCTCCGGGCTGCCCGCCCGCCGGCTCAGCGCAACTCTATCCCATCGAGCTCATACGGGGGCTTCACCCCCAGATGCGCCAGAACCGTCGGGTAGATGTCGGCGATGTAGGGCTTGCGATCGCCCGCCAGCTTCCGGTTCGTGAAGAAGATTCCCTTGACGATCTCGGGATCGACCGAGCAGTGGTCGCCGCTCCAGACCGCGTTGTTGTCTTCGAAGATCACCTTCGGGACACCACCCAGCGACGTCTGCCACGAGACTCGATAGCCGTCATTGTTCATGACGAAAAGGTCCGGGATCATGTTGGGATCGAACTTCGCGTACGCTTCCTCGCGCGAAACAACACGTCGCACCGGATGCTCCCCCGTCTCAGGATCGACCATCGCGACGAGCTTCTCTTTCAATTCCCGCTTCAGCGCATCGTACTCGGCACCCGGCTGGACGATCCCCTGCGACTCGCGCCCTCTCAGGTTGACGTACACCTCTCCGAGACCCATCGCGTAGGCCCGTGTCTGCGACCAGTCGACGTTCTCCCAGAACTGGCCCTGGTCGAAGAGCATCTCCACGTTGCGGTCTTTGACTTCGACACCGCTCTTCAGCGTCATGTACCCGTTCACGACGAGCCAGGTGTTGTAGTGGACGTGCCGGCGGTACGAAGCGAACCCGTGGTCCGACACGACGAGCAGCAGAGCGTTCTTCTTCTCCGCCGCGGCCATAGCGTCGCCGACGATCTCGTCCATGAGTTGATACGACTTCAGCAGCGCATCGCCCCACTCGGCGGCGAGCGCCTCGTCCCAGGCGGGATGCAGCGGGTCAACTACTCTCCAGAAGACGTGGCCCACTCGGTCGGGGAACTCGAAGCACTGAACGATCAGATCGTCGTCACGCTCGAGAAACGAATCGAACATCTTGCGCGACTGCGCTACCGTCCACTCCATGTCGTCCCAGAAGATCCGCTCGGTGGCGAATCCTTCCGAGATCGCCCACGTGTCGATCTGCCAGCCGATCGTCTTGAACAGGCCGAGCTCCTTAGCCACCCGCTCCGCCCAGTTCGACGGCGTCGAGATCCTGAACCCCGGCGGCAGACTCCGCGGATCGAAGTTGATCGGCGACAGGTAGAGTTTGACCTCCGGCTGCACCGACAGCAGATGAAAGCGGCTGACGCCCCGAAGTTTGATGAGCCGATTGAACGGGAAGACGAAATCGACCCAGTCGGTCCACTCTCCTTCGCGCAACGTCAACGTCTGACCGCTGACTCTGATCTCGATCGAATTGCGGTCCTCTGCGACCGTGATCGTCATAGGAATTGAAATGTACGGAGGATCGCCGAACAGCTTGTTCGGTGGACCCTGGATCGTCGTCTCGATTACACCCCGGTTGTCTTCGAGCTGCTCGACCTGAATCGAGAACTCGTTGTCGCCACCGCGGCGGAAATCGAGCTCCGAAGTGAAGTAGAACGGCTTGCCCACACGACCAGAAACATCGGGGACGCCGAGGCCGGAGATCATGTGACCTTCGTGAAAGTCGGTCGCCGGAAAGGTGACCGGCACATGAATGATTGTTGCCCTTTTGCCCGCCTCCGCGGCGGCGTCCCAGAACGGGATCCCCTGCCGGCGGTTGATGACCCCGGGCCGATGCTCGGGTATGAACTTGCTGACGGCGAGGAAGGCAGCGCCGGCGATCACGACTCCGAGCGCGGCTGTGACGAGCGCCGCGGTTCGACGTCTGCGGACCAGCAGAAGCGCGATTATGACAAACGGAATGACGATGATAGCGGCCGCAGCGGCGCCGTTGCCCGCCCCGAAGAAGAGGCGTTCCTCGATTTCATCGAAAGCGGCGAATACGGGGAGGTAGGTCTTCGGATCGCGCCTCAGGAAATCGAAGATCCCCGTCCGTCCCGGATCGATTCCGGTACTGAACGTCGACCACGAGACCGGAGTCTGTGCGGGAGTCGTCGGCAGCAGCGGCTGAAACGTTCCCTGCTCCCGCAACTTCGCGAGGTTCGGCAGCTTCCCCTCGTCCATCCACCGTTCCGTGTACCGGGCGTCGACGCCGTCGAACCCGAGGACGATCACCTTCTGTTGGGCAGACACTCCCGCGGAGACCGTCAGCATGGCGGCCAGAGCCAACGCACGAACAAACATGGGGCGCCATGATAAACGGTTACCGAAAACGACGGCATGGCGACAGCCGGAGGCATTCACGCGGAGTCGCAAGCATTTGCCACTTCCCGTGGAACCCGAGACGCACTTCTGCGTATTAAGCCTTGACGCGCGCAACGTGCGGACGAAAGACGGAGGTTCAAATGAAGCGTAAGGGTCTGATGTTTGCCGCAGTTCTGGTCTGGCAGTTCGTCGTCATGTTCGCCATCGCTGCCAGTTCGCTGTCGTAACTGGAGGTTCGAGGCTCGGAGCGGCGAGACCCACGCCGAGTGGAGCCTAACGGCGCCCGGCCTGCAGCATCTGCGGAGGCCAGCGGAGGTCATTTCTCGACCTTCATCGCGCGCGGTCCTGTCGCGCGAAGCGCTTTGGAGTGCGCGCGGCCGCAGCCGCCGCTTTCCAACAGCATGCAGCGCCCGAACACGTCGCGGCCTTATCATCCGAATCTGCGCAT
The DNA here is from genome assembly GCA_036385045.1 of Thermoanaerobaculia bacterium. Lineage (GTDB taxonomy): Bacteria > Acidobacteriota > Thermoanaerobaculia > Gp7-AA8 > Gp7-AA8 > QHVT01. The sequence goes on from DASVLC010000347.1 coordinate 9,997, forward strand.
GCTGGGTCCCTGGCGGGCGAGGACGCCCGCGGTACGGCGGGCGGGGACGCCCGCGCTACGAACGGCGGAGGACTCGCGCGGGACTGTTCCAAAACCACCTCAAGGAACCCGAGGAACTCCGAAGAACTCCGAGGAACTCCGAGGAACTCCGAGGAACTCCGAGGAACTCCGAGGAACTCCGAGGAACTCCGAGGAACTCCGAGGAACCCCGAGGAACTCCGAGGAACCCCGAGGAACTCCGAGGAACTCGAGCGAACCGAACTCAGCCGCATCTCCCCCCTTGCGGTACTCTCCCCCCGGCACCCGTCTTGTAAACAACCGAGCGGAGGAGTAACGACAGATGAGAGTACGCAATTTGATCACCGTCGCGGCCGCCACGGCGAGTCTCCTGCTGGCAGCATGTGGCGGCGGCGAAAAGTCTACTGCCGCTTCCGGCGCCGCCAGTCCCGACCGCATGGTCATCGCGGTCAAGAGCAGCCCGACGAATCTCGATCCGCGGGTCGGTAACGACAACGCCTCGGGACGGATCTTCGACCTCTGCTGCGCCGGCCTGATCAAGGTCACGCCGGAGATGGACTACGCGCCCGACATCGCGCAAAGCTGGGAGACGCCCGACGACAGAACGATCATCTTCCGGCTGAACCCGGCCGCCCGCTTCCAGAACGGTCAGCCTGTGACCGCGCAGGATGTGAAGTGGACCTATGACTCGCTGATGGAGGAGAGCTTCGTCACTTCGAAGAAGTCGGGATATGCGGTCGTCGCGAGCATCGAAGCACCCGATCCGCAGACGGTCATCTTCCGGCTGAAGGAGCCTAACGGCGGCCTGTTCGACAATCTGACGCTCGGTATCCTGCCTCAGGGGGCCGATGCGAATGCCATGAAGACGAGGCCGATCGGTGCAGGCCCCTATCAGGTGACGAACTTCAGGACCGACGAGAGCGTCGAGCTGACGGGCTTCGACCAGTACCATGGCGGCGCACCTCGCATCAAGAATCTGCTCGTGAGGATCATCCCTGACGCGACGACACTCGTGCTCGAACAGCGGCGCGGAACGATCGACATTCAGATCAATCAGATTCCGTTCGAGAACGTCGCCGAGTTCGAAAAGAGCTCGAGTCATCAGGTCGTGAAGGAGCCCGGCTCGGTCTGGCAGTACCTTTCGTTCAACCTTCGCGATCCGATTCTGTCGAAGGTGGAAGTGCGGCGTGCGATCGCTCACGCAATCGACCGTGAACGGATCGTCCGCGATCTTCTGCGTGGTCACGGCGAACCGGCCGATACGATGTTCGGTAAGGGACACTGGGCACGCGCGGAGGGACTGCCGACCTACGGACATGACCCGGCACGCGCGCGTCAGCTCCTCGATCAGGCGGGATATAGAGATCCTGACGGGGATGGCCCGAAGCCGCGGTTCTCCCTCTCATTCAAGACCTCAACGGATGCCGAAGCGAATCTGCGGGCTCAGATGATCCAGCAGATGCTCGGAGAGGTCGGCATCAAGGTCGACATTCAATCGAGCGAGTTCGGTACGTTCCTCGAAGACATCCAGAAGGGTAACTTCCAGATGTTCTCGCTCAGTCGAAACGGAATTCAGGATCCGGATTTTTACAATGTCATCTTCCACTCCTCGAGCTTCCCGCCGGAGGGACAGAATCGCGGCTACTACGGCAATCCCCGCGTCGATCAGCTGATCATCGATGGTCGCTCGACCTTCGATCGTGAGAGACGGAAGCAGATTTACGGAGAGGTCCAGCGGATCGTGCAGGAAGATCTGCCCTACGTTTCCCTCTACCACCAGGTCAATGTCGCGGTCATGGACGAGAACCTCGCCGGCTACACGATGTATCCCGCCGGCTTCTGGCTATCGATCCCTCAGATGCACTGGCAGTAAAGCCCTCACTCGTTCTGCCGGGCGGTCGTCGAGACCGTCCGGCCGGCGCGTGACTGCTGCAGCCATTCTTCGCGCAGCAATCCGTAGTAGACGACGTCGAGGTATTCGCCCCACTTGAGAATGTGCTGCCGAAAGGTTCCCTCCCGGGTCATGCCGACCTTCTCAAGAATACGACCCGAGGCCGGGTTGCGCGCATAGTGGCAACCATAGATGCGGTGCATGCCGCAATCCTCGAATCCGAAGCGGATCACCTCCGCGGCCGCCTCGGATGCATAGCCGCGGCCCCAGAACGGCACTCCGACCCAATATCCCAGTTCCGCGATCCCCTCCCCCTTCGTCGTCAG
>DASVLC010000348.1:0-1932 GCA_036385045.1 Thermoanaerobaculia bacterium
TCGCCTGCCGTAGCGCGGACGTCCTCGTCCGCAGGGGGCGTCTCGCCCCCCGACACCCGCAACTTGCGCGTGTGTGGCCGATGGCGCAGCCCCTCACCCGGCCGTTCGGCTTCGCTCAGGGCCACCCTCTCCCCGCTAAAATCGCGGGGAGAGGGGGCGACAAGTCGGGTGATGGAATCCCCGACGTTGTGAGCATCGTGAGCAATGCGCAGATTGCCCTGCGCACATGGCCTCATGCGTACGCACTGAAACCCGCATAAACACCGGGAGTTTCTTGGAAGCGCGCCGATGGCGAGTCGCCATCGGCGATCGCGCGAGCCGCGCGACCCCCAACAGCTCCCTGCCGCGTTACCATGACTCCTCGCAAGGAGGCTCGATGCTCAAGTCGCTGCTCGGTTGTCTGGTCCTCTCACTTCTGTCAGCGCAGTTCGCAGTAGCCGAGGAGCCGAAGAGTGTTGCCGTGAAAACGCAGGCCGCGGAGGAATCGCTCGCGAAGCGTCTGGGAGCGGATGAGCGGGGGATGCGAAAGTACGTCCTGGTCATTCTGAAGACCGGCCCGACGCGCGTAGCCGACGGGCCCGAGCGGGACGAGATGTTCCGCGGCCACTTCGCCAACATATCGCGACTCTCCGCCGAAGGTACCCTCGCTCTGGCGGGACCACTCGATGGTGTCGACGGGTGGCGCGGGCTCTTCATCCTGGCGGTCTCCGACATCGAAGAGGCGCGGAAGATCGTCGAGACCGATCCGGTCGTCATCAAAGGGGAGATGGTCCCCGAGCTACACGCCTTGTACGGCTCGGCCGCGCTGATGCTCGTCCCGGAAACGCACGAGAAGCTGACGAAGTAGCCCATGGCCAGAGGAGGCGAGGTGGAATGCCGCATAATCACGGTTATGCTCGTTCGAGGCATCCTGTTTCTGTCGTTCCTTCTCGCCAGCCCGCTTCTCGCGCAAACGGTTCCTCCGGCGAGAGAAGGGATTGCAGTCACGCCAGCCACGGTCGTGTGGCGAGACGCGCCAGCCTCCCTGCCACCCGGCTCGCAGGTGGCGGTACTCGAAGGCGACCCCTCTGCGCCTGGCATCTTCACGATGAGAGTTCGCGTCCCAGCCGGGGCTGTGCTCGTACCGCACTGGCACCCGCAGCATGAGCGGGTCACGATTCTTTCAGGAGTAGTGGAGCTCGGACTCGGTACGGTGGCGGACCGGAGTAAGACGGTCATGTACGGCCCCGGGAGTTTTTACGTGAACCCTCCGGGAGCGATGCATTTCCTCTTCTTTCCAGAGAACACGGAGATGCAGATGACCGGGATCGGTCCGTGGGAGATCCGAACACCCGATGACGCCCCGTCGCGATCCGCGGCTACAGGCACTCTGAAACTCCGCAGCATCGAACCTGCCGCCGGGCAAGTTCTGACGAGATCGACTGAGATCGTCGCTGATGTCGACTACTCGATACGCGGATTCCGCGAAGATTCTCACTACTTCACGATCGCGTTCGAATCGACGATTCAGGGGAAGAGCTTCGGCTCGGAGGCTCCGGTCATCGGTTTCTCTCCTTCGGTACCGGCAGTCAGCACTCTGAAGAAGGCAGCGGGGCGCGCAACGGTTCGCGCGGAACTGCACTGGGTCTGGGGGAACGCTGAACTGAAGCGCCCCATCCGTCTCCGCGTCTTCCTGCACGAGAAGACTTCGGAGCGAACCTCACGCGTCATCGCCTGGAGCGACTGGATCGACTATCGCTAATCGGCAGGCATTCGATTGAGGATGCTGAGCGCCGCGTAGCGGCAATAACGCGCCTGCCAGCGCGTTGAGTGCATCGATCCGCGCCTCCCGTCACGGATGGGCTCGTAGCGGTTTCGTCACTCTTTGCGGCGGTCTTTGGTACAGTGATTTCGGCGGGGCTGTTGCTGACTGGGGAGCGAATGGCGAAGCGG
>DASVLC010000349.1:0-7810 GCA_036385045.1 Thermoanaerobaculia bacterium
CCTTGATCAGCTGACGAATCAGTTCAGTCGCCTCGGCAACTCTGCCGTCCACGACCAGCAGCAGCGTGAGGCTCTTGTACGCCGGCGGATCCTCGGGAAAGAGCTCGATCTCGCGGAGGAACTCACGCTCGGCTTCCTCCGGACGACCGATCCGGGCGAGAACGTCACCCCTGAGGAAATGAAGCATGGCGACGTCCCTGTCTGCCTTTTTCCGGGCCAGAGCATCGTCCAGTCGCTGCAGGGCAGCCTCCAGCTTTCCCTGCTCCCTCTCGACGCGCGCCATCGTCATCAGTGAGGCGATCCGATCGGAGTCCGACTCGATCGCCAGACGAGCCTCCTGCTCGGCACGAACCAGATCCTTCTGCTCGATGAAGATTCTCGCCAGAATGTCGTGAGCCTGCCCCGGATCCGCCTTCAGCGCCAGCTCAGCGTGCTGACGGGCGTCGTCAAACTGCCTCTGGTCAAGCATCAGGTTGGCAAGGCCGATCGCGATATGTGTGGCCTGCGGAGAGAGCCGCAGGCCATCCTTGCCGGCTTCGATTGCCTCAGCGGGCCGGCCAAGGCGTGTCAGCACTTTCGATTTCAGATCGTGGAGATCGAGGATTCGCGGATTCTGCCCGAGGAGCCGGTCGATGACCTTCAGAGCCTCTTCGTATTTCTTGTCGCGGTAGTGCAGATACGCGACGCTGACATCCCTGAAGGTATCGAGGTGATCTTTCGGATCCGGCAGGATTTCTCCCGGCTTCGTCTGCACAGTGGATCCGAGGTATCCCAGCGCTGCCAGCTTGGCGGCATCTTCGGGGTCGATTGCTGAAGGTGTTTCGGCCTCGCGAATCAGCGGCTCGATCGCCGTCCTCATGGCGAAGTACGTTCGCCGGTCCTGTTCGAGAATGTTCGTCGTCTCTCTGAAGTCCTTTGCGAGGTCGAAGAGCTCCGGCTTCGTCGAGTGGATGTAGTGCTTCTCGCCATCGATCAGCGAGTGCTGGTCCGCCCAGCCGAAATGGAACCGCGGATAGTAGGTCTCGCTGTAGATCAGCCGCCGCTCGGGGGACTTGTCGTTGAGGAAGGAGAGAAGTGATCGGCCGGGCAACTCGACGCCGAACGGGATACCGGTCCGCTCCACAATCGTCGGGACCAGATCGATGAGCTGAACCGGCGCCGTGACCTTCTCCCCGGCGAACTTCTGCCCCGGCATCTTCACGACCAGGGGCACCTGGATGACCTCGCGGTAGAGGAACATCCCGTGCTCTTCTTCACCGTGATCGTTCAGCCCTTCGCCATGATCCGAAAGGAAGATGATGAGCGACTTGTCGTAAAGACCAGCGCTCTTCAGCGACTGGAGGAACTCCCCCACGACCGAGTCCGTATACGCAATCTCGCCATCGTATCGGTCGGTGTAGCGGCTCAGATATGGCTCGGGTGGCGCATACGGGGTGTGCGGATCATAGAGATGCAGAAAGAAAAACACCGGCTTCTGCTGCTTTACGATCCATTCAGTCGCGACCTTCGTCGTCGCCGCACCGTCACGCTGGATGTTGCCGATCATCCGCGCCTGTCTCGAAAGAACCTCGACCGAGTCGTCGTACATCTCGAAGCCGCGGTCCATCCCCGTCGCTTTGCGGAGCACCCATGCGGACACCGCGGCACCGGTCGCATAACCGCGATCCCGTAGAACTTCAGCGATCGTCGGCATCTCCTCGCCGAGCGGAAACCCGATGTTGTCGCGGACGCCATGCTCCGCCGGGAGGAGACCGGTGAACATCGAAGCATGCGACGGCAGCGTCAGCGGTGTATGTGCGTATGCGTGTTCGTACAGGATCCCATCGTTTCGCAGGCTGTCGAGATGAGGCGTCGCAACCCCACTGTAACCGTACATCGGCAGCCGATCGGACCGCAGCGTATCGATCGAAATGATGAAGATCGGAGTCTCGGCCGACGCAGCCGGAATCGTCCGGTCGTTCCGGCAGGAGAGAAGAGCAAGCAGAGAGATGGCTAGCGCGAACAGTCGTTTCATCGGCACCGGGAGGAACGGATCGTTTTTCGAGAGGATAGCGGAAAACGAGGGATCGAGGGGGCGGCGCGCCTGGTCGCCATCACCTGCTAAGGCGCCGTTGGCGAAGACTCTGCGCCGGTAGGCGCTGCTGCCGGTAGCCAGGGGTTGCACGCGCAGCGGGCTACCCCTGGAACCCTCGCCCAAAACCCGTGCCCCGGCAGGGGCACCCGCGACTGCACGGCCCGTGGTGAACGGGACCGGCCATCCCTGGTCCCGTCCCTCGTCTCACAGGATCGGCTCGAACGCACCGGATTCTGCGCCGGAGGCGCTGTCGCCGGTAGCCAGGGGTTGCGCGCCTGCGCTACCCCTGGTTCCTAGGCGCGGGCGTGGCGTGCCCCGGCAGGGGCACCTGCGACAGCGCGGCCGATATAATGAAGCAATCATAAAAATGTGAGGTTCGGATGCCATCGACACACAGCAGTCTCCATTGTCATGTCATCTTCAGCACGAAAGACAGGCGCCCTTTCCTGGAGACGGAGATTCGAGATCGCGTCTTCGAGTTTCTCGGCGGGTGTCTTCGCCACCACGACGCGCAACCGCTCGGAATCGGAGGTGTCGCGGACCATGTGCATCTTCTGTTCGGCTTCAAGCCAACGCACTCGATCTCGGATCTCATTCGCGATGTGAAAAAGCCATCCTCGGAATGGATTCAGTCCGATCTCGGCATACGGAAGTTCTCGTGGCAGATCGGTTATGGCGCGTTCAGCGTCTCGAAGAGCGCCATCCCGAAAGTCAGGCGTTACATCACCGAGCAGGAGACCCATCACCAGCGTCACACGTTCGAAAACGAATACGTGGAGTTCCTGGAGCGTCATGGCGTCGAGTACAACGAGAAATACCTCTGGTAAATCTTGCAGGTGCCCCTGCCGGGGCACTGTTCCCCCAACTCAAATGGTCCAGGGGTAGCGCGCAGGCGCGCAACCCCTGGCTACCGGCAACAGCGCCTCCGGCGCGGAGAGCTACCTCGCGTTCGCTGCGCTCGTTGATTGCCGAGCTTGTTCGGGGGTTGAACGCGCAGCGTTCTACCCCTGGAAAGCCAGTCCATTCGCCCCGTGCCCCGGCAGGGGCACCTGCGGCTGGCCCGCTGGAACGCCAAAAGACAAAAAATGCCGAACGCTCTCACGCGTCCGGCATTTTCAATCGCTACTCCCGCTCGCTACTTGATCATCGCGAGCAGGTCCTTCGACTCTTCTGCTTCCGAGCTGTCGGGCGCTAACGCAACGACCTTCTGAAAATCGGCCTTCGCTTCGACCATCTTCTTGAGTTGGAGTGATGCGATTCCCCGGTAGTAGTAGGCCGCCGCGAAATCGGGGGCCACACCTACGGCCTCGTCGAACCAGCGGTACGCATCCTCGGGCCGACCGTTGTTCACGAAGCGGATCCCGATGTTCAGGATCGTGTTTGGATCGGTGAGCGCTCCGGGAGGGATTCCTGCCAGCACCTTCTGCCCCGCCTCGAGGTTTCCGTCCTCGAGAAGCATGTCGGCCAGCAGCGACGCCGCCACGACGTTGCCCGTATCAGCGTCGTAGACCTCCTGCAGATATGCGATGCCCTTCTTCAGCTGTCCTGCTCCATACCATGCCCTCGCGAGAGCGAACTTGAGTGACTTGTTGTCGTGAAGCACGGCGAGAGCCTTCTCGTACTCGGCCGCGGCCAGCTCCCACTTCTCCGCCTTCATAAAGGCGTTGGCCGCCTCGATCGCCTGTGCAGTCTCCGGGGTGATCTCCACCCCCCCGACCACGATCGCCTCTCTCTCCTCGGCGGCTGCAGCCTGCGGCTGCGGCGGCGGTGCCGGCTCGAGCGATACCTTCATAGGAGGCGAAAGACCGGCGAGCTCACTTACGTTCGCGCTCAACTGCCGCGTCAGAAATCCCGGTGCACTGATGTCGATGTTCCAGACTCCGCCGATCAGACCGCCTGCGGCCCAGCGGCCCTTCGCATCGGTCGCGACTGGCTCAGGACCTCCGTCGCCCTTGAGTGACACGAGGGCGACCTTAGCGTCCTTGATCGGCTTGCCGTTCTGATCGCTGACGATTCCCTGCAGACGGCCGACCCCACGCCACGCCTGGGCCGATACCGTGCCTGCCAGCATCAGCGGCAGCAGAAAGCACGCGATGAAAATGGAGACTTTTCTCACCTGTTCTTCTCCTTGGTTTCCGCCGGAAGACAAGAAAAAACCCGCCGGGAAGATTCCCGGCGGGTCGTACTGAAATCAGAAGCAACCGTCGTACTAGAAGGTGAAACGTGCACCGAAACGCAGGACCCGCGGGTTCTGCAGCTCGCGGATGCGGTTGGCTGAGTTGCTGAGATACCCCGTGTTCTGAGCGATGTCCGCATTGCGCTGCAGGATCGTCTGCTCGTTGGTGACGTTGAAAGCGTCGAGCGCGAGCTCGAAGCCGACTCCACCGAAACGGAAATCCTTCGCAAGGCGAAGATCGAGCGAGTAGGGATCCGGAAGCCGATACTCATCGACGTCTGAAACGAGAACACGCTTCGAACCGTCGCGCAGGCCTGTCTGCTGATGGCCGTAGAGAACCGGATAACCCTGGCGCATCGTGAAGTTCGCGCCAAAGTTCGTTTCGATGAACGGGATCTGGTAGACACCCGCCACGTTGACGGCCCACTTCGAGTTGATCCAGACCGCACCCTTGGCGCCGGAGATCGTTCCGGAACCCTGGACGACCTGCGCACCATCGCAGACCGAGCAGCCGGATCCGGTGCGAAGCTGTGTCGGATCACCCGTTGCCGCACTGCCCGGAGACGACACATTCTGAACCCAGTCGTTCCACGAGACGTTGCCGCGCATCATCCAGCGATTCGACATCCGCTTGACGAGCGAGAGTTCCAGACCGTCGTAGGTCTGTTCGTAGAAGGGATTGTTCGTCAAGACGAAGTACGCGGGACGGGCGATACCGGTCTTGAGCTGATACACCGGAAGGCTATAGCTCCCCGCCTCGGTCGATCCAGTTGGCGTGGTGACGTTGCCATAGACCTCGTAATCGGCTGGTGAGTAGAAGTCATTGCTGCCCGGCGTCTTCTCGGCGCGGTTCGACAGGAAGTTGTCGAGCTTGCGGTGTGTGTAGTTGAGACCGAGCACGAGGTCGCGGAAGAGCTCACGCTCGAATCCGAGAATGAACTCGTCAGTCGTCGGCGGCTTGACGCTCGAGTCGATTCGACGCAACTGTTGGACCGCTCCGGGGTTGTTCGGATCCAGACCCGAGAAACCGATCAGACCGTAATCCCAGATGATCTCACCCGGATCGGCGCGATCATTGCCATTCGCGTCATATGAGTAGAAGGACACATATCGATAACCTGGAATGACCCCTGTGTATCCTGTCGAATTGGACCCCATCTGAGAGACATACCTGTTGTATGCGCCTCTCAAGAGCGTTCGTCGATCTTCACCCAGCGCGTACGTAATCCCTATTCGAGGTGATATCGAATCCCATTCCATCGTCGGGATGTCGGCACCGCGGTAGTTGATCGCGGGGAGCCAGGCGAGGCCGTCCGGATCCGTGACGAGATTGTTCGCCGGGCTGACCTGATCTCCGGCCCTCGCCTTCTGATTGTCGAAGCGAAGCCCTGCCTGGATCGTCAGATTGCCAAGCAGCATCGTGTCGCCGAGGTAGATGTCGTTGTACTTGTACTCGTAGTCGTACGGAGAGATCGCGAAGAAATACGTCAGGTGAAGCCCTGGGTATCCGATGCCCGTAAAGTCGTAGATGAGCTGGTTCTGCGGCCAGACGGTGAGCCCTTCGGCCCCCGCGGTCCGGTATCCGAATCCGAACTTCAGCTCGTGCGAGAGGGCTCCGGTGTTAAAGAACGCAGACGCGTCGGCACGATACTGCTCCTGCGGGCGCACGCCCTCGACGCCGAGGAAGGAGAGATTCTTCCATGAACCCTCACCGAGATCGTAGACGGCACCCGTCGGCGTCTCACGTACACAGTCCATCTCTTTGCAGTCTCTGCCGGAATTCGGCCAGAGACCGAATCCGCCGTTGACCTTCGAGTACATGCCGGTCAGATAGAAGTTCGAGGAGAAGATGTGGGTGTCCTCGAGCTTGTAGGTTCCCTTCGGACCGAAGCCATCCTGGTACCAGGTGGTGTTGGGTGGCCGGGAGGGTCCGGCATTACGGCCGGTCTTGATCTTCGCGTTGTCGCTGTAGAAGAACGTCGCGCTGTTGTTGCGCATGATCTGCGCGTTCGCCTTCGCGTTCAACGTCTCGAGCGTCGTGAAGTCCGAGTAGCGAGGATGACCGAGGTTGATCGACCCCTGCGACTGCGCCGTGAAGAGATCGATCTGGTTGTCGGCGTACGATCCCCACAGCCAGAGACGATCGCGAACGATCGGTCCGCCGATCTCGAGACCCCACTCGGTCACCTCATCGATCTCGTTGGTCAAACCGAGATACGACGACGCTTCCGCCGGGATCTTGCGAGTGCCCTGCGTGCTCCCCTCCGTCAGGAAGTAGCGCGCCGAGCCGCTCAGATCGTTCGTCCCACGCTTGGTGACGATGTTGATCTGCGCTCCAGGAGTCTGAACGCGCGGATCCGTACCGCCGGTGGCGACCTGAATCTCTTCGAATGAGCCGAAGTCGTAGTACGCCGACGAGCCGCCGGTGGCGATCATGTCCGTGGTGTTGACGCCGTCGACGCTGTAGGTCGCCTGATCGCCGGTGACACCTTTCGACACGAACTGCGACTGCTGGCCCGACTCATTCCCGCCGACGTTGATGCGATCCATCAGAACGCCGGGAACCTGCTGCAGGATGACCCAGGGGTCACGCGCCGACGGCACATCCTCGAGCTCGACCTGCGTCATCGTCGCACCCGTACCGGCCTTGCGCTGATCAAGCAGCGGCGCCTCTGCCGTGACCGTGATCGTGTCCGCCACTGAAGGATTCAGCGTCATCACGGCCTCGGCATTCCGGCCAACGTTCACCGTGATGCCGGACCGCGTGGCTACACCGTAGCCCGCCAGTTCAGATCGCAGCGTGTACGCCCCGGGGGAAAGATTGATAAAGCGGAAGCGACCCTGTGCATCCGTAACCTGACTCTGAGGGGCTCCAACGCCCGTCAGGGTTACGGTAACGCCGGGCAGAACCGCCCCATCACTTGTTACAACACTGCCAAAAATGTTACCGCTTTGCGTTTGCCCGAATGCGCTGAATGCCATCAGCGAAACGAGAAGTGCGACCCATGCCGCACGGGACCATAGGGGAGGGCACCGTTTCATATCGGCTCCTTTCTTGGTTGAACGCGACCTTTGTGCAGATTTGCAGCCGAACGCGGCAAACCTGCCAAGTTGTTACTTCCGAAGGGGTTGGACTGGGGCGGGTACCTTCTGGATGGAGGAGTTATCCAGATTTCCGTCGATCCGCATTCTGTTCGTTGAATCATATTGGATCAGGCTCGGGATCACACACCTGAAGTATCGGAACCGATTGACGGCAGCTACTCTATCACTGACCAACCGGTAATGAAAAGGTTACGGAATGGTAAAGGATTCGGCACTTTGAGTTTCTTGCGGTCCTTGGAGTTCCTCGGTTCCTCGGAGTTCCTCGGTTCCTCGGAGTTCCTCGGTTCCTCGGAGTTCCTCGGTTCCTCGGAGTTCCTCGGGGTTCCTCGGTTCCTCGGTTCCTCCGGGGGGGCACGGCCGCATCAGCAGATCTGAGTGGTTGAATGCGGCAAAGCCGCCACGCCTCCAGCGCCGTAGGCGCGACGTAGCTGTAGCCCAGGGCGCAAGCCCTGGGG
>DASVLC010000350.1:0-2905 GCA_036385045.1 Thermoanaerobaculia bacterium
TGCGATTCCGGCCAGACCGACCTCCACGCCACGGAGCCAGAAGGGCTGATTGGGGTAGGTCGCATGGCCGAAGCCCCAGATCATCCCTGCGATCACGATGGCAAAGACGCGTGAGCGAAAGATTCGCTGAAAGAACGGAATCGAGAAGGCGCGGGAGAGGAACTCTTCCGAGAACGCGGGAAAGAACCCGGCAAACAGCACGGCAACCCACGGCAACGCGGTGTTGACGATGTCGTCGTACGGCACCTCGGCCGGGGCCCAGGCGCCGTAGTGTCGAGCGATCAGGTAGAACGACACCTGATACGCCATGAAGAGCGGCACGAGCGCATATCCGAGTACGAGCGAGCGGAAAACTCTGCGAGAGGTGAGCGCGCGAGAGGACCAGATGCGCGGCATCGCAAGTTGTGCCGGCAGCCGCTGGCGGTAGAGCACCTCACCGGCTCCGACGATGACGATCAGGAGCATCGCAGTGCCGAGGCTCTGCATGATGCCCTGAAGAGCGATCTGTCCGACGAAGGCGGGATAGGAAGTCGTGGTGTCGTAGTACGAGAGCTGCGCAGGAATCGAGTTCAGTGCTACGCCACCGACGAGAATCACACACGCGATTCCGGTGGCGAGTGTGAAGCGGAGCGCGAGATCTCCGCGCCGCAGACGGATGATGAAGATCACGAGCGCGCCGATCATCGTGGCGGCGAGCAGGATCATGTCGACGGAGCCGGCGGCCGCGTTCTTGGAGCGCAGCTCGCGATAGGAACGCAGCCAGCTGTCGGGGACGTCGAGGTGCTGGCGGTAGCTCGTCACGGTCGAGCCGTCGACGGTGACGGTGTGCCGGTACGGTGCGCCGGCGGGCCTGATGCTCATCGACTCGAACGTGTAGCTCCGCTGAAGCCGGCGAGGCAGCTTGCGCTGGCTCTCCTCGACCAGGCGGAGATCGTCGACATCGGCTCCGATCATCCGGAGAAATGCCACGGGAATCGCACGTGGATCGGCGACGGCGCGCTGCAGCCCAGGAGCGGCTGCGTCTTCCGGGATCTGGTGTGTGAAGCCGACGATCTCACCTGACGGCGCGACGTCGATACGAAGTTCTTCTTCGACGAGCGGCCGGAACCAGCGATGGTGCCAGTACCAGACGAGAACGTCGTTGCCCATCAGACGGTTGGCGCGCTCGAGCTCGAGAGAGCGTTCGAGGAAGATGCGGGCATGGCCATCGGAGTCGAACCGCGAGGCGTGCTTCATCTCGCTCACGTCGATCTGCAATGCAGCCGCGAGCCTGTCGGCGATCTCCTTCGAGGAGTTGCGGTCGTAGCGGAACTCGATCGACGCCTGCGGGAAGGCCGACTCGAAATAGCGCACGACCACGGCGATCGAAGCCGCGGCGATCGCGAGGCTGATGGCGATCAGGATCCAGTCGCCGCGCGTGAGCGGCTGCCGTTCACCGGCCGAGTTGGGAAGGATCGTCACGATTGATCGCGCTTTGTGCCATTTGCGCGATCAATACGCAAGCGGGTCTCGTCAGAGGACGCCGGCGAGGATCAGATCGGAGACCTGTTCCGCCTGCGCGGCGAGGTCGTAGTCCTTCTCGGAGAGAATCCACGAAGTCACCAGCTCATCGAGCACGCCGAACACGGCTTTGGCCACCAGTTGTGGATGGACGTTGCGGCGAAATGCTCCCTCTTCCTGCCCCTTCTCGACGATCGTCCGGATCACGTTGAGGTAATCGGCCACCTCTTCCTGGGAGAAGAGACTCATGAACTTGAGGCTGTGCCGTAACTCGACCTGCGAAACGACGGCGAGCGCGCGATCACGTCCGAGGGCCTCGAGGTGGTGATGGATGGCGGTGCGAAGACGCTCGTCGGCACGATTGATGTTGGCAAGGCTCCGCTCGAGAGACTGCAGATAGTTGCGCGTGTGCTCGCGGAAGATCGTGATGAGAATGTCTTCCTTGCCGTCGAAGTAGAGGTAGATCGTCCCGTCGGCGACGCCGGCCGCTTTGGCGATTTGTGCGACCTTGGCGTTGAAGTAGCCGTGCTCGGCAAAGACATCGATCGCGGCTCGAAGGATTCGCTCGCGTTTCGACGTTCCGCGGAACGTCTCGGTCTCGGAGGAGGAGGAAGGGGGCGCCTGCTGACGGGTCATGCCGAATGAATGCTCATTCAGGGGGGTGGGTCGAGTCAAGTGGGGAGAGGCGGGGCGCCGTGTGGGAAAGAGGCTGTGGGAATCGGCGGCCCACGCCGAGGGGGTCGCGCGGCTCGCGCGATCGCCGATGGCGGCTCGCCATCGGTGGCGCTCAGGAGAAGGTCGACGACCCATAGGTGGGCGCCCTGGGGAAGGCGATTCACTCATGGACTGGCTGGCTCATCCAAAGCCCACCGCCGGCCAGCGGCCGGCGGGGATCGCGCGGGCCGCGCGACCCCCGCGGCTCGGCGAGAGGCTGTTTAGGCTCGCGATGCGACAGCCTTCGCGCCGCCCGCAAAATGGCCTGTCATCCCGAGCGGGAGGTGGGCGGGTGGCGAGGGATCGCTGAATCGACGACCGGGCAGGAGCGGACGCTGCGTGACCCTTCGCTTGAGGGTCGTCGGCAAGGGATCCCTCTCCGTCCTGCGCCCCTCCCACCTCACGCCCACCCCCGGGGCTCCGGCGGCTCGGGATGACAGGCCTATTTTGGGGCGACTGCTTCTAGACTGCTCCCCCCAGCCGCTCCCGCAGCTTCACAACCCACCCGTCGTCTCTCGCTTCCCTCCGTCTCCCCTCGATGGCATCGAACACCTCCTCCCGTCCAGCCGAAGAGGCGAACGGGTAGAGATGCAGATGGAGGTGTGGGGTCTGGATGCCGAGCTTCATGACGATCGAGCGATCGGCACCGGTGAGGGCGAGCAGGAGCTTCTCGGTGCGGTGCCAGATGGTT
>DASVLC010000351.1:0-23599 GCA_036385045.1 Thermoanaerobaculia bacterium
CGGCAAGGGATCCCTCTCCGTCCTTCGCCCCTCCCGCCTGCACACCCGCCCCCGGGGCTTCGGCGGCTCGGGATGACAGGCTGGATCCTGGCGCGCCCGAGGAACCCCGAGGAACTCAGAGGAACCCCGAGGAACCCCGAGGAACTCCCCCGCGCTGATATGCTCGTCCTCTATGTGGCCTACTCTCCTCAAAGTCGGCAACTTCGAGATCACCACGTTCGGGCTGATGATGTTCCTCGCGTTCGTCATCGGCGGGTGGGTGCTTGCCCGGCAGTTCCGCCGCGCAGGACTGGACGAGGAGTTCGCTTCGACGATGGTCGTGGCGGGCGCGCTCGGCGGGATCGTCGGTGCGAAGGCGTATTACGCGATTCTCTTTGGTGACTGGCGACTGTTTTTCGACCGTGCCGGACTGGTCTGGTATGGCGGTCTGATTGGTGGAGCGCTCGCCTGTTCCTGGGTCATCTGGAGGAGGCGTCTCGATTTCCTGAAAGTGGCCGACGCGACCGCTCCCGCACTCTCTCTCGGCTACGCTCTTGGCCGGATCGGCTGCTTCCTGGTCGGCGACGACTATGGCCGTCCCACCGATGCGTGGTTCGGTGTGGCGTTTCCGAAAGGTGCACCGCCGACGACGGCACAGTCACTCCGCGAGTTCGGCGTTGCCGTCGATGCGAGCATCCCAGGACATCAGGTTCTCCGCGTTCATCCGACGCAGCTGTACGAGACGGCCGCGGCGCTGGTGATGTTCGGAATCCTGATCTGGCTGAACCGGCGTCCTCATGCGAAGGGCCTTTCGTGGGGTCTCTTCATGATCATGCTGGGGATCGAGCGATTTCTCGTCGAGATCGTTCGAGCCAAGGACGATCGCTTCTTCGGACCGTTCACGGTCGCGCAGATCATTTCGGTACTGCTCGTGATCGGAGGCGGCATCCTGGCCGCGACGGTCGTGGCCCGTGCGAAGAGAGATCCTGAACCTGCGGTGACCGCATCAAGATCGCGGCGACGATGAGTTTTTTCCACTTCATCACGGCGGGGGAGTCGCACGGTCCTGCTTTGACGGTGATCGTCACCGGCGTTCCTGCCGGCCTGACGATCGACCGTGAGCGGTTGAATGCCGATCTGCGGCGACGCCAGCACGGCCATGGCCGCGGCGGACGGATGAAGATCGAGTCGGACGAAGTGGAGGTCACCGCCGGGATTCGAGGAGGCGAGACGCTCGGGTCACCGATTGCAATCACCATTCGGAATCGCGATTTCGATAACTGGCGCGACGCGATGGATCCGTGGTCGGTCGACGCCGGCGAGGTTCACAAGCGCCGCGTGCATGCGCCGCGGCCGGGGCACGTCGATCTTGCCGGCGGAATGAAGTACGGGCGAAAGGATCTACGCGATGTTCTCGAGCGCGCATCTGCGCGCGAGACCGCTGCCCGGGTCGCCGCTGGTGCGATCGCGAAAGAGCTGTTGCGCGCGTTCGGGATCGAGATCCGCTCGGGCGTCGCGTCAGTCGGAAAGGCTGGCGATCCCGCTCTACCGGTTCGCTGGCGCGAGTTGGCGGCGGTGGACGACACCTCGCCGCTGCGTGCGATCCACAAGGCTGCTGAGCCGGCGATGATCGAGGAAGTCGATCGGGCGCGTGAGGCAGGGGAAACGCTCGGCGGAACGATCGTAGTTGGCGCGCATGGTGTGCCGCCCGGCCTTGGTTCCTATGTTCAGTGGAACGAGAAACTGGACGGAAGAATCGCCCAGGCGATTCTCTCCGTGCACGCGGTGAAGGCGGTGGCCGTGGGTGATGGCATTACCGCAGCCGCCCTGCTCGGATCGGAAGTTCACGACGCGATCGAGTTCGGCGAGGACAGCCACTATCGGCGGCCGACCAATCGGGCCGGCGGTTTAGAAGGCGGCGTGACGAATGGCGAAGATGTCATCGTACGCGCCTTCATGAAGCCGATCTCGACTCTGAGACGCGGCCTTCCCTCGGTCGACACCGAAACGCGCGAGCCTCATCGCTCTCAATGGGAGCGCAGCGATGTCACCGCGGTCCCGGCGTGCGGTATCGTCTGCGAGGCGATGCTCGCGATCGTAATTGCCAGTGCCATGCGGGAGAAGTTTGGCGGAGACTCGATCAATGACATGCGCGCCGCGTACGACTTCTATCTCGCACGCGTCCAGTCGTACTGACAGCCAAGGTACAGGAACGGAGCCATGAACGATTTCCGACACCTGTTTCCCGTCACGCGGAATCTGATCTACCTGAATCATGCCGCCGTCGGACCGTTGTCCGTTGCTGCGACCGATGCGATGGCGCGCTTCGCCGCCGATCAAAGGGACTTCGGCGCCCTGCACTGGAGGGACTGGCTGGCGGAGTACGTACGGCTCCGTGAGTCCGCGGCCCGACTGATCGGCGCGACCGCCGGCGAGATCGCGATTCTGAAGAACACCTCGGAAGGACTCTCCTTCGTCGCGCAGGGACTGCGCTGGCGTGAGGGGGACAACGTGATTACCACCGCGCTCGAGTTTCCTTCCAACGCGATTCCGTGGAAGCGGCTGGAAGCGCGAGGCGTCGAGTGTCGCGTCGTCCCGGCGCCCGATGGTACCTACACTGCCGCAGACGTGGAGCGGTTGATCGATGCGCGGACCCGGCTTGTGACGGTCTCCTCGGTCGCGTTCCACAACGGCTTCGCGGCCGATCTCGAGGCGATTGGAGAGATCTGCGCGCAACGCGGTGTCCGATTCTGCGTCGATGCCATTCAGAGTGTCGGCGTCCTGCCGATCGATGTGCGCCGCTGCCGGATCGACTTCCTCTCGGCGGATGGACACAAATGGATGTGCGGTCCCGAAGGTGCGTCGATCTTCTATGTTGCGGCCGAACGGCGCGACGAGCTCGACGTCCTCGAGGATGGATGGACCAATGTCGAGCGGCGGGGAAAGTTCATCGACTGCGGCATGGAACTGCTGCCCGACTCCCGCAGGTTCGAAGCGGGATCGCTGAATACGATCGGAGTCTACGGACTGCGCGCGGCTCTCGACCTGCTTCTCGAGGTCGGAATCGAGACGGTCGCGCAACGATCGCTGAGCACCGCAACCCATCTGGCAGAACGCCTCGAAACGATCGGCTGGCGCGCCGCGTTGCCTCTCCCGCTGCGCTCACCCATCGTCGGCGCGACTCCACCAGCTGTAGAGAAACCAGTTCTCTGGTACCACCGCCGGCTCGAGGAGGAGGGGATCGTCTGCGCACCTCGCGAAGGGATGCTGCGGTTCTCGCCCCACTTCTACAACGACATCTCCGAGGTGGATCGGGTGATCTACGTATTGGAAGGTCTGGCAGAAGCGCATTGATTCTTGTTCGTGCGAGCTGACCTCCCGCCGGGCCAGCGCTCCCGCGCTATCATTTCCCGATGACCCCCTCGGTTCTCGTCGTCTCTGTGGTTGCGGTTCTCATCGGAGTCGTTGCCGGCTGGCTGGTTGCAAGTGCGAGAAAGAGCGTCGAGGTGCAGCGTGCACTTGCCGAACGCGACCTGGTTCGAAGTGAACGGGAGAAGGGGGACGCAGCTCGCATCGAGCTTCAGCGGCGCGTCGAGGAGGCGCAGCAGGCACGTGCAGTGGCGGAGACAAGAGCCGAAGAGGCCAGCCGCATCGTCTCCAGTCACGCCGAATTGCGGAAGCAGATCGAAGACAGCTTTGCCGCACTGGCGCAACGCGCATTCAAGAACGTCGGCGAGTCGCTGGTGCAGACGAGCCGCAATCAGGTGACGGGCGCACTCGAAACGAAAAAGGCGGAGATCGACGGTCTGCTCAAACCGGTGCGCGAGATGCTCGACTCCTATCGCAACGAGCTGCTGCAGAGCGAGCTGGCCCGCAATGAGAGTTACGGCGGGCTGCAGGAGCAGATTCGAACGCTGCTGATCGCGCAGGAAGGAGCACAGCGGGAAGCGGCGCGCCTCGCGAACGCCCTTCAGTCACCGACGGTCCAGGGCTCCTGGGGTGAGATGTCTCTCAAGCGCTGCATCGAGCTGGCGGGGATGAGCGAGCACGCACGCGACTTCGAGACCCAGCAGACTTTCACCGGGGAAGATGGCCGCAGGCTGCGGCCCGACATCGTAGTGAACCTGCCGAACCAGCGGGTGATCGCGATCGATTCGAAGGCACCACTGAACGACTACATCGCCGCCTGCAGTGAACCGGAAGAAGCGCGCAAGAAGATTCATCTCGAACAGCACGCGAAGAACCTCCGCCGTCATATCGACGCGCTCGCGAAGCGCGAGTATCAGGCGAGCATCGGCGAGACTCTCGACTTCACCGTAATGTTCATCCCGGGCGAACACTTTCTCTCCGCCGCCTTCTCCAGCGACCTCGGACTGCTCGAATACGCCGCCGAGCGCCGCATCTTCCTCGCTTCACCAACGGTTCTGCTCCCGCTCCTCCGCGCGGTCGCGGCGAGCTGGAAAGCGGAGAAGACCGAAGAGAACGCGAAGCGTATGCATGACGCAGCGGTCGAGCTCTTCGGCCGCTTCGTCACGGTGATGGAGCATGTGAACGGCGTCGGCGACCAGCTGCGCAGAACGGTCGAGAGCTACAACAAAGCGATCCGCTCCATTGACAACCGTCTCTGGCCGAAAGGGGAGGAGTTGCAGCGGATGTCGGGCAGCGGCAAGGAGCTCGGCGAGCTCAAACAACTCGAAACCACTCCCCACGAATCGACCCGCCTCCGCCTGACCATGCAGGGAGAAGAGCCCGGCGTCGTCGTGCCGTTGAGAGATGTGAAAGGTGAAGAGTGAATCAAGAGTGAAGGGTGAAGGTGATGATCGGCGCCCGTTTCTGCTGGGTCGTCGATTCAGGGATCCCTTGCCACCCAACCGCCGCCCGCTCGGGATGACAGGCACTTTGCATTCGGTGCTCGCAGCCTAACCGCGCATTTGTCATCCCGAGCCGCCGGAGCCCCGGGGGCGGGCTGGGCGGGCGTGAGGGGCGGAGGACGGAGATGGATCCCTTGCCGACGATCCAAACTCGAACGTCATGCCTCGCAATGGCGCCTCTGTCTTTGCCGGTCGTCGACCTTCTCCTGAGCGCCACCGATGGCGAGCCGCCATCGGCGATCGCGCGAGCCGCGCGACCCACATGGCTTCGCTCATCCAGTCACCCCTCTCTGTGCTATTCTGAATCCACCATGAACTCCTCCCAGGAAAACGAGCCGATGCGCAGCTTCACTGCCGGCTCGTGTCTTTGGCTCCGCTGATCCTGCCTCCCACCACCCTCTGCTCCCGTTGAATGTCTCATGCTGGCGTCCCTGGCGATGGCGTGTCCTGTGCCGCGCTTGACTGTCCGCCACCGACTCGACGAAGGAGCTTCCATTGATCACGGTCATCGACAATTACGATTCGTTCACCTACAACCTGGTGCAGCAGATCGAGCGGCTTGCGGGGGAGCGCCTCGAGGTGGTTCGCAACGATGAGTTTGACCCGGTCGCGCTGCTCGATTCCGACCCGACCGCGCTGGTGATCTCGCCCGGCCCCGGTTCTCCCTCTCGCGCAGGACGTTGCGTGGAGCTGATTCGTGCGAACCGTTCGATTCCACTGCTGGGAGTCTGTCTCGGACATCAGGCGATCGCCGAGGCTTTCGGCGCGCGCGTGGTTCGCGGGACCGCTCCCGTGCACGGGAAGGTCAGTGAAGTGAGCCACGAGGATGCCGGGCTGTTTGCCGGATGTGAGCATCCAGTGCGCGCCGCGAGGTATCACTCGCTCGTTGTTGCCCGGGACTCGCTGCCGCCGGAACTGCGCGTCGATGCCTGGACGGACGACGGTGCGGTGATGGCACTCTCCCATCGTGAGAGACCGGTGTTCGGCATCCAGTTCCACCCTGAGTCGTACGGTACGGGTGGTGGCGACAAGTTGATCGTGAACTTCCTCGAAATCGCCGCGAGCAGCCGCGTCCCCGCCGACGGAGGCGTCCGATGATCGATCGTGCAATTCGACGGTTGATCGACCGTCATGATCTCGAGCGGGCAGAGACGTACGACGTCTTCTCCGAGATGATGGAAGGCGAGGCGTCCGACGTGCAGAAGAGCGCCTTTCTCGTCGCTCTCCGGATGAAGGGAGAGACCGACGAGGAGATTACCGGCGCGGCGCTCGCGATGCGCGAGCGAGTCACACCGCTGCCCACCGACCGCAGCGATCTTATCGACACCTGCGGGACCGGTGGCGATGGGCACGGCACGTTCAACGTGTCGACGCTTGCGGCAATCGTCGCTGCCGGCGGGGGAGCAACGGTCGCGAAGCATGGCAATCGCGCTGTCTCTTCTGCATGCGGAAGCGCCGACGTGCTGGCCGCGCTCGGAGTGAACATCGAGCTGAACGCCGCCGAAATGGTCGAGGTGCTCGAGAAAGCGGGGATCGCATTTCTCTTCGCGCCACAACTACACCCGGCGATGCGGTCGGTGGCAGCCGTCAGACGTGAGCTCGGAATCCGGACGGTATTCAACGTCCTCGGCCCGTTGACGAATCCGGCCTTCACGCGACGGCAGGTCGTCGGCGTCTATGCCGCGAGCCTCGTCGAGACGGTAGCCCGCGTGCTCAACGCCCTCGGTGCGGAACACGCGCTCGTAGTTCACAGCCGCGATGGGCTCGACGAGATCTCGGTCTCCGCGCCGACAGTGGTCAGTGAGGTGCGTGACGGGAGCGTTCGCACGTTCGAGATCACGCCGGAACAGCTGGGCGTCGCCACCCATCTGCGGGATGCCGTTGGCGGTGGCGCTGCGGCGGAGAACGCAGCCATCGCGCGCGCGGTTCTCGAAGGGGCTGGCGGGGCTCAGAGGGATATCGTCGCGGCGAATGCCGGTGCGGCGCTGTACGTCGCCGGAATTGCGGCGACGATCCGGGAAGGCGTCGATCGGGCGAAGGACTCCCTTTCAGGGGGTCATGCAGATGCGGCGCTTCAGCGTCTGATCGCAGCTTCGAATGGCTTTGGTCGTCAAGGGGCCGCTTCGCCGGCTTCATGAATGGAGATGAGATGAGCGTTCTTGATGAGATTGTGGAACGGACGCGCGAGCGTCTTCGAGACGAGGCGAAGCCCGACCGGAAGGCTGCCGAAGATGTTGCTGATGCGCGGACACCGTTCGGTTTTCGTGACGCATTGAGCCAGACCCATGGCCCGGTGAGGCTGATCGCGGAGATCAAGGCGGCGTCGCCTTCGGCCGGGTCGATCGTTGCGGTGCCGGACGTCGAGAGCATCGCGCGTGAGTATGCGGACGGGGGAGCGGCGGCGATGTCGATCGTCACCGAGCCGGAGTTTTTCCATGGCTCTCGCGAGTGGATCGCGCGGGCGCGTGAAGCGAGCGGCCTGCCGGTCGTCATGAAGGACTTCGTGGTCGAACCGTCGCAGATCGTACGGGGAGTCGCGGCCGGCGCGGATGCGATCCTGCTGCTGGCCTCTCTGCTCGATGCGCCGCGGCTTCGCGACTTCGTGGCGCTGACCGAGGCCTATGGTTGCGATGCTCTTGTCGAAGTTCACGACGAGCAGGAACTGGAGAGGGCGCTCGAAGCGGGTGCGCGGCTGATCGGCGTCAACAATCGCGATCTGCGAGACTTTCATATCGATCTCTCGACGTCCGAGCGCCTCGGTGCTCTGATCCCGCCTGAGGTGACCCGTGTTGCAGAGAGTGGCATCCGCGGCCGCGCGGAGATCGAACGACTTGCCGCTGCAGGATTCCACGCCTTTCTCGTCGGGGAGTCGCTCTTGCGCGAGAACGACCGGGCCGCGGCGGTGCGATCGCTGGTTGGAGAACGATGACCGAGATCAAGATCTGCGGGATCACTCGCGGTGAAGATGCTCTCGTCTGCGCAGAGCTCGGCGCCGATTTCATCGGCTTCATCTTCGTTCCCTTTACGCCGCGCTACATCGAGCCGGAGGCTGCGTCGGCGATCGCCGACCTGCTGGCGGAGAGGGCGAAAGGTGGGGAGCGATCCCCGAAGATAGTGGGCGTCTTCAGAGACTCGTCGGTGGACTATGTCCGGCAGATCGCGTCGGTGACCCGCCTCGACGCCGTTCAGCTTCACGGCAGCGAGACGGATGACGACATTCGTGAGCTGGGACTCCCGGCCATCAAGACGTTTCGCATCGATACCACGCTGCCGGATACGAGCGGTTTTCCTAACGCCCGGTGGTTGCTGTTCGACGCGTTCGACGAACAGCGCGCCGGTGGAACCGGACGGCGCTTCGACTGGTCGCTGCTCTCAGCGTATCCGCGCACGCAGCCGTTCTTTCTGGCAGGAGGTCTCCGTCCGGAGAAC
This sequence comes from Thermoanaerobaculia bacterium, assembly GCA_036385045.1. Lineage (GTDB taxonomy): Bacteria > Acidobacteriota > Thermoanaerobaculia > Gp7-AA8 > Gp7-AA8 > QHVT01. The sequence goes on from DASVLC010000351.1 coordinate 8,280, forward strand.
GTCGCGGCCGCCATCAGCGCGGTGCGACCGGATGCGATCGACGTCTCCAGCGGAGTCGAGCAGGCGCCCGGCATCAAAGATCACGATCGGCTGCGACTCCTGTTCGAGCGGGTGAGGGGCTCATGAAGGAAAAGTCCCGCAGGAAAGACAAGAAGAGAGAAGGCTTCTTCGGCGAGTTCGGAGGACGCTTCGTTCCTGAGACGCTGATGGCGGCGCTCGACGAGCTCGAGCAGGCTTACGGCCGGATCAGGCGCGATCGCGAATTCAAGCGGGAGTTGGCCGACGTTCTCACGAACTTCGTCGGACGTCCGACTCCTCTCACTGCCGCTCCGCGCTTTGCCGCGAAAAGCGGCGCCTTCCAGCTCTTCCTGAAGCGCGAGGATCTGAATCACACCGGTGCTCACAAGATCAACAACGCGATCGGTCAGGCGCTGATCGCAAAGCGGATGGGGAAGCAGCGGATCATCGCGGAGACAGGCGCCGGCCAGCACGGCGTCGCCACCGCCACCGCATGCGCCCTTCTCGGCCTCGACTGCGTCGTCTACATGGGCGAGGTCGACATGGCTCGGCAGGAGCTCAATGTCTTTCGTATGCGCCTCCTCGGTGCTGAGGTCGTTCCGGTCGCGAGCGGCAGCCGAACATTGAAGGATGCGATCAACGAGGCGATCCGCGATTGGGTGACGAACGTTCGGACTACGCACTACATCATCGGTTCGGTCCTCGGTCCGCATCCCTATCCGACGATCGTTCGCGACTTTCAGTCGGTCATCGGCCGCGAGGCTCTGGCGCAACTGCGCCGGCAGACCGGCGGACTGCCCGACGTAGGGATTGCCTGTGTCGGAGGCGGCTCCAATGCGATCGGACTCTTCCACGAGATGCTGACGCACGAATCGATTCGATTGATCGGAGTCGAAGCAGGAGGGAAGGGACCGGAACTCGGCCAGCATGCGGCGCGCTTCTCCGGAGGCGCCGTCGGGGTGTTGCACGGTACGCGCTCGATGCTCCTTCAGGATGAACAGGGGCAGGTGGCCGAGACGCACTCGATCTCCGCGGGGCTGGACTATCCGTCGATCGGGCCCGAGCATGCCTGGCTGCAGTCCGTCGGCCGCGTCGAATACCACGATTGCAGCGACGATCTCGCACTCGAGGCCTTTCATCTTCTGAGCGAGTGCGAGGGGATCATTCCGGCGCTCGAGTCGGCTCACGCGCTCGGATGGCTTCTTCGCCATGGCGCGAGCATCCCGTCGAAGGCAGTCGTCGTCGCGAATCTCTCCGGGCGAGGCGACAAGGATGTTCCGCAGATCGCGGCGCTGCGGGGGGCCGCTCGATGACATCGCGAACGACAGATACGGGTCGAGTGGCGCGCATGTTCGATACGCTGCGGCGCGAATCTCGATGCGGATTGATCGCCTACGTCACCTGCGGTGACCGCGACACGCTGCAGATCGTGGAAGAGCTCGAGCGGGCCGGCGCGGACGCGATCGAGCTTGGAGTTCCGTTCTCGGATCCGATCGCCGACGGTCCTGTCATCCAGGCGGCCTCGCAGCGCGCTCTCGCCTCCGGCACTTCGATCGGTACCGTGCTCGAGCTGGCATCTCGAATCCGTGAGCGGAGCGAGATCCCGCTGGTCGCGTTCTCCTATCTGAATCCCGTCCTCAGATATGGCGTGGAGCGTTTTGCCGCTGATGCCTCGCAAGCGGGAATCGACTCATTGCTCCTGACGGACATGCCGCCGGAGAACGCGGATGATCTTCGCAGCAGCCTGAAAGCCAGCGGCATTGGTACGGTGTTTCTCGCTGCGCCTACCTCGTCCGCCAGACGGTTGAAGCTCATCGACCGCGCCAGCGATGGCTTCGTCTACTGCGTCTCTACGACCGGCGTCACCGGCACGCGCAGCGATCTCGATCCCTCACTCCTCGATCGCCTTGGGGAGGTCCGCGCTGCATTGCGGAATCCGATCGCCGTCGGCTTCGGAATTTCACGGCACGAGCACTATGTGGCGCTTCGCGATCGCTGCGATGCCGTCGTCGTCGGCAGTGCAATCGTCCGAGCCGTCGCGGAAGGGGATGCGGCTGGGGCGCCCCGGCGTGCCGGCAACGTCGTACGCACGATCCTGGGTGGGCTGTGAATTCGTTTGGCCGTTGCGCGCGAATCGGCAGGTGTTCTGTCATCTCGAGCCAGGCGATGGCGTGACGCCGCGACTGAGAATGATGACAAGAACGCGCCTGTCATCCCGAGCCGCCGGAGCCCCGAGGGTGGGTGGGCGGCGTGAGGGGCGAAGGACGGAGAGGGATCCCTTGCCGATGACCCACAACTGCGCACTCAAGAGTTGTCATCGGAAGCCAGCTACTCCCTGCGCCGGAGGCGCTGTCGCCGGTAGCCAGGGGTTGCGCGCTTGCGCGCTACCCCTGGAACGTTCGCGGATCGTGAGTCGTGCCCCGGCAGGGGCACCTGCCTGGCGCGCCGGGGCATGTGCCCCTGCCGGGGCACGCGATGCTCAACCGACCCTCTCCAGGGGTAGGCGCTCACGCGCCAACCCCTGGCTACCTGCACCAGCGCCTGCCGGCGCAGAGGCGCCGCGCTGCCTTGCGAGTACTGCAGAGGATGACAACCCCACAGCTGCCGGCTGTCCATTCCGACGTTCATTCGGTGGGCGCCTGACGGCGACCACCGGCTACATGCCGTGACGCCTTCAGCGTCAGTTTTTTTCCCCTCAGTCGCGGCGCCGCGCCGTCCATGGCTCGGGATGACAGCGAGGATGACAGCACTTGTAGTTTCTCTCAGTCGCGGCGCACCACGACCTCGTTACGCTCGGGATGACTCGTCACTTTCTGTCATCTCCTTGTCAGTGCTGGGCATCTCAATTCGCGATTCGATTCGCTATCATCTACCGCCGTGGGTCGCCTTCTTCTGCTCCTCCCTCTCCTCGTAAGCCTTGGGTGTGGGTCACCGGCGCCCGCTCCGACCGCGGCTCCGTCGACGCCCGCTCCACCGCTGCCGTCCGAGGTCGTGCTTGAAACCGTCGAGGTGACCGCCTCGGCGCTCAACGTCCGGAGGGAACGCAGCACCGAGTCGGCTGTGCTGACTCAGGTCAAACGGGGGACGTTGCTGCAGGTCCTGACGGCTGGCGAGAGCTGGACTCAGATCCGCCTGGCCGACGGCCGCGTCGGCTGGGTCGCCTCCCGGTTCGTCGGCCCTCCCGGAAGCACGCCGGCGCCGGCGAGGCGCAGCGGCTGCCAGCCCGATTCCGACTTCGCTTTCGTCGAGGCACCGTCACTCACGTTCTCCGACAGCTCTGCCCATGGCCTGGTCGTCGTCGAGGCGAACGTGAATGCGAGTGGCTCCGTCACGAAGACGAGGATCGTCTCGAACAACACCGGGGACGAGGCGCTCGGACTGCTCGCCGAGCGCGAAATTCAGCGAGCGAAGTTTTCCGCGCCGATTCGCAACTGCGCTCCACGCGCGTTCATCTTCACCTACCGGCGGACGTTCTGATCTCTGTGCCCGTCAGTCGCTCTCGATCGTGATGTTTCCGTTGGCGTTCACGAGCTCGAGCTTGCAGCCGCCCCGTCCCAGTGTTCCGGCAACACTTTCCTGAGTGACACCGCGGGTCGTGATCGGGAGCTGCGTGCTGATCCGACCGAACGAGGTTCGCGCGTTGACGTCGTAGGCAGCACTCGATGGGAGCGCGAGCTTGATCGAGCTGAAGGTCGTCCGGATCGAGATCGGCTGACACCCGCGACCGCGGACCCGGCTGACGGAGACGGCGCCATTCGCATTTGTCACATCGACGGGTCCGGAAACCCCTTCGATGAAGACCGGAGCAAAGCTGGTGCGGACCCTCGTCCCGCCGGCTTCGTTGACGGTGACGCTTCCATTGGCGCTTTCGACATCGACCAGGTTCCCGATCCGCTCCGCTTTCGTCGTGCCGAAGCGTGTCGCGACCTTCAGATTTCCTGAGACATCGCTGACAGCGACGTTCGCGTTGCTGTTCGTGATGGAGACAGCACCCCGGACTTTGCGCAGATCGACACCTCCGAATGAGGTATCGATACGGACGTCGCCCTGAATATCCTCCGCCTCCACTTTCGAATTTTCGCCGTCGACCGCCAGTGCTCCCCTGATGCTTCTTGCGACGACGGTTCCGAAGGAGCTTTTCACCGTGGCGGCGCCACCGACGCCCGACAGCTCGACCCGGGCATTGCTCGTCGTAACGGTTGCGGAGCCGCCGATCGTAGACGCGCGAACGCTTCCGAAAGCGTTCGTGATTGTGAGGGAGCCAAGAACATCCACGACCTCGACCGAGCCGTTTGCGTTGACGATACGGATCGATTTCTTCACGTCCGAGGCGTTGACCGAGCCGAAGCGATTTGCGACGTTGAGGCTTCCGTCGATGTTTCTGGTTGAAACCGACCCGTTCTGGTTGGCGATCGTGAGATCACCTCGATGGCCGCTGACCTCGATCGAGCCGAACGAGTTCGCCAGCGCATGCGAGCCGCGCGAGTCCTGCAGGGAGATCGAGCCCTGACGATTGTTGATCCGGCTCGACGTCTGTAAGCCTCGCGCGGTGATGCTTCCGAATCGGTTACTCGCAGTCAACGCCGCATCCGCGGGGATCGTCAGTGTCATGTCGACCGTGTAGGAAAGTCGACCGTTCCGCTTGAGAATTTTTGGATACTCGGTACGGATCGTCGCTCCGCCTGCCTGCTGGTCCGCAGTGATACGGATCTGTTGACCGAATGCGGCATCGGAAGAGCGAATCGTCGCTCGCACGAGAACCGTCGAATCGTTGTGCGTGCGGATCGTGAGGGAACCGAAGCCGTGATCTACGGACACGGGCCCGCCGCTGATACGCAGGTCGCGCGAGAACTTCGACTCGAAGCGGTCGTCGGCTCGGAGGGGAAGGCTCAGGGTTAACAGGGTAAGAACGATCAGGGCGGAGGAGAACCTCCACACTCTGTTAGCGATTGACATCAGTTTCCTCCCGCAGCACGTTCTCGAGTGTCCGCTGCTTCTCGGTGTACATCGCGAGAAGCTGGCGCCGGATGTGTGCGTTCTGTCTGTTGTTTCTGATCAGCTGCTCACACTCGGCGATTGCGTCGTCGAGGAGCATTAGTTTTTCGCGATACGACACCATGAGCGGTTGCTCAGGATCTTCGAGCCTCGAGCCTGCGAGTTCCTCGAGCTGACTGATGGCTGCGACATACTCCTTCTCAGCGGCGTCGACTCGATCGAGGCTGCTGACGCGGAGCAGCCTGCGGTCGAACGCAGCGTCCTGATTCTGACTTCGGAGGGAGTAAGCCATCGTTGCGCCGAGGGCGACCGTAATCGCGATGGCCGCGGCGATCTGCCACAGCCACGGAGAGCGCCGGGGCCGCTCGACTCGCAACGACCGCTCGATTCGCGGCCAGAGCATCTCGTTCCGCCACTCGTGCTTCATCGAGCGCGCGGTATCACTGATCTCCTGCCATTCCGCCAGCCGTTCCGCACACGCCGTACACCCGCGTGCGTGCACTTCCGCCGTTTCCATAGCCAGCGGAGTGGCGTCGAAAAGGAGGTCGTCGAGAGTCTGGCAGGTGATCGTCATCGGTTCCGTCCGTCAGCTACTGGCTTTCCACTTCTGCTGCAGTTCCTTCTTCGTCGCGAAGAGAATCCATTTCGAGTTCCCTTCGCTGATGCCGAGAATCTCGCCGATCTCAGCGTGCGTCATTCCTTCGATTTCGAAAAGCGTGAAGACCGACCGGCGTTGTTCCGGCAGCTCGTCGATCAATCTGCGGAGTGTGATCCGTTTCGTGTCGTCTACGTTGGCTGCCGCGCTGCCCAGCATTACCGGCGACTCGTCGATCGGCGCCTCACTGATTCGCCTCTTGCGCCTGCGGAGCAGATCGAAGCAGGTATTCACGAGTATCCGAAACGCCCATGTCGAGAAGGACGCCTCTCCGGTAAAGGTTTTTGCCGCGCGATGGATCTTGATGAAAGTCTCCTGGACTGCGTCTTCGGCGTCGGAAACGTTCCCAAGATAATTCCAGGCAATGCTCTTCATTCGGTCACCGAAGCGGCGGTAGATCTCCTCGAACACTGCAGAGTCGCCTGCGGCACAGCCGTGCGCGAGCCGGCGATCTTCCTCCTCTCTCGGAGGGACCTGGGCGGCGGTCTGAAGGATCCCGCTCATGGACGCCTGCAGCATCGTTCTGTGCTCATAGACGTCTGGATACGGCAATCGTTAGAGGAGGGTTGCTGAATCCATCGCCCATGACGTCGCGCGAAGCGCTTTGGAGTGCGGCGCCGCAGCCGCCGCTTTCAAACGTGCGCGATTCGTCGGAGTAGAAGATCGAGCGACATGGGGTATTCGCCCGGCTCTCTTCGTGGCGCGACGATCTTCCAGAATACGAAAGACGAAGCAGCTGCACTCGCTCTGCCGGTGGCGTTACGGAGTACGCAGCTTGCCAGGCCCCTCGCATGCACGCCCACCCGCCCGCTCGGGGTGACGTCTTGCCTGTCATCCAAGCGGGGCTGGCGGCGACTGAGAATGATGACAAGAACACGCCTGTCATCCCGAGCCGCCGGAGCCCCGGGGGTGGGTGGGCGGGTGTGAGGGGCGGAGGACGGAGAGGGATCCCTTGCCGACGACCCGCGATCGCAGGTTTGTCATTGGAAGCAAAGGAACGGCGCGTGGTCCCGGTGAAACGGCGCTGGCTCCTGAAGGGAACGCCGGAGCGGATCGTCTGGCGGGCAATTAGCGCCGGTAGGCGCGATTGAACTCAGCCCAGGACGCCAGTCCTGGGTAGATCGCCATCGAATGGAAGTCCTGTAGGGACGATTGAGGGTTCGCAACCAATCGTCCCTACGGGACTGTCTTTGTTCGGACGTACTCCCAGGACTCCGTCCTGGGCTGAGGTCAACCGCGCCTACTGCGCTACGTGGTTTACGACACCCGTTTCAGCGCTTCCTTGATGTTCTTCGAGTCGGGCATGAGCCGGAGTGCGTTGGTGTAGCTCTGCCGTGCCTCCGTTTTGCGTCCCTGCTTTTCCTGCAGCATTCCGAGCCAGAACCAGGTGCCTGCGTGTCCCGGCTCGGCTTCACCCGGCTTGTGGGAAAGGTATTTGCGGAGTGCCTCCTCGCCGCGCTGGTAGTGCGACTCGGACTGCGCCGCGAGCTGGCCGAGGCGCAGGTAGATGACCATGTACGCCGGATCGAGCTTCAGCGCTGTGTCGTAGGACTGCAGCGCCCCGGTCCAGTCCTTCTCGTTCATGTAGAACGAACCGAGAAAGTAATGGGCTTTCGCCGACTCGGGGTGGGTACGCACGGCATCGAGGTACTCTTTCTTCGCCAGGTCGGTCTTTTTCTGTCTCGTGTAGATCCGGCCGAACGCGCGGTGACCTTCGAGCCGGTCGATCTTCCGGATTTCTGCAGCCTGCTGCAGTGCCTTCTCCTCGCTCCCGCCCATGACTGCCGGAGCGATCGTGTAGTAGTCGATCAGGGCCAGGCGCGCGTCGATCATGCCTGGGTCGATCTCGACCGCTTTCTCGAAGTGGGCTTTCGTTTTGCGGGCGAGCATCGCCTGCTTGAGAGTTCCTGACTGCTGCGCCTGTCTGCCGTATGCCGATCCGAGGAGGAAGTGGTAGCGAGCGCTCTTTGGCTCGAGCTCAACCGCCTTGGCGTAGGCTGCGACGGCCGCGTCGACCTGGTTACGCTCCATGGCGGCCTGCCCCGCGGCTGCATGTTCGGCGGCCCGGCTGGCGAAGACGGAAGGGGTAAGGAGCAGGCAGAGGAGTAGCGCGGAGGTATATCGCATTTCATCTTTGTACGAAGTTTGCTCCTGAAAGGTTCCGCGGAACGGCCGGAGAAGAGAAGGGAATTGGCTAGAATCCGCGACTTCAACTATGACGACTCAAACTGAAGCAATTCGAGCGACCCCCGGAGCACCCGAAATCCCGATTCTGACGGCTGGAGAGATCGAGCTGCGCAGCAAGACTGCCCTCCAGCATGCGCGCGCGGCACTCGCTCGGATCGAGAGTCTCCCGATGGGAGAGGTGACCGTCGCGAGCGTGCTCGATGCGTGGGATGAGGCTGCCATCGCAATCGAGGATGCCTTCGGCCCGATCTCGCTGCTCAACAGCGTGCATCCGGCAAAGACGCTGAGAGACGCCTGCGACGATGCCTTGCTGGAGGAGTCGAGTTTCCTGACCGAGGTTTTTCAGAACGAGAGGTTCTTTCAGCGGGTCGAGGCCGTTGAACCCGATTCGATCGCTTCGCGTGAGCTGAAAAAGGACCTGATCGAATCGTTCGAAGACAGCGGAGTGTCGCTTCCGAAGGAACGCCGGCAACGGTTCAAGGAGATCTCCGATCGTCTGACTGAGCTCGCTCAGGAGTTCGCGAAGAACATACGCGAGAACGATACGCGCATCCGGTTCACCGCGGACGAGTGCCGAGGGCTGCCGGAGTCGTGGCGGGAGCGAATGCCGCGAGACGCGGAGGGGAACTACCTCGCCGCGTTCGAATATCCCGACTACGTACCGTTCATGATGAATGCGGTCAATGAGGCTGCACGGCAGCGCTACTGGGTAGCGAACACACTGCGTGGCACGTCGCGCAATCTCGAAGTACTCGACGAGATCACCCGCCTTCGCAAAGAGATCGCCGAGCTTTACGGGGTTCCCAGCTTCGCCCACTACGTCACCAAGCGGGAAATGTCGGAAGACCCCGTTCGCGTCGCCGCTTTTCTCGACGAAGTCCGAAACGTCGTGACGGAAGCCGAGATCCGCGATCTCGCGCAGTTGTCGGAGATCAAGGCCGAGCTGACCGGCACTCCCGTCGAGCAGGTGACGATCCACCGATGGGACGTCTCGTTCTATCGCGAGCGGCTTCGCGAGCGCCGGTTCGCGATCGATCAGGAAGCGCTCAGGAAGTACTTTCCTTCACCGGCCGCGGTCTCCTGGATGCTCGAGATCAGCGAGCGGCTGTACGGGATCCGTTTCGAGCCCAGAACAGTTCCCGTCTGGCACGAAGAGGTGATGTATTTCGACGTCACCGACGCCAATTCGGGCGAGTTCGTCGGCGGTGTCTACCTCGATCTCTATCCTCGCGACGGAAAGTACAAGCATGCCGCCGCATGGCCGGTCCGGGGAGTGAGTCGCAGAGCAGCGAGGAAGCCGATCAGCGTGCTGGTGACGAACTTCGACCGGGAAGGGTTGACCCACGGGGAACTCGAGACGCTGCTCCACGAGTTCGGCCACGTCCTTCATGGCGTGCTGTCGCAGACCTGGTACCTCGGTCACTCCGGCACGAGCGTGCAGCGCGACTTCGTGGAGGCTCCGTCACAGATGTTCGAGGAGTGGGCGAGCCGGCTCGAGAGTCTCTCCCTGCTTCGGACACACTGCTCGGACTGTCCCGCGGTGGACGAATCACTCGTCGATCGTCTGAACGCTGCACGGAAGTTCGGTTCCGGAATCGATTACGGTCGCCAGCTGCTGTATGCATCGTTCGACATGGAGCTTTCTGGTGAGAGCCCTGAGCGCGCGATCGACGTCTGGTCGAGGATGGAAGGAGCGACGCCGATGGGTTATGTGGACGGCACCGAGTTCCCCGGCACGTTCGAGCACATCGCCAGCGGCTACGCGGCCGGCTATTACGGTTACATGTGGGCGAAGGTCATCGCCCTCGATCTCGTCTCGGCATTCGGCTCTGATCTGATGAACGGTGAGACCGGTCGTCGCTTCAGGGAAATGATTCTCAGCAGAGGGAGCGAGGAGCCGGCGCGCGATCTGGTCGAGCGGTTTCTCGGCCGACCCGTGGCGAGCGACGCGTTTTTCCGGCACATTCAGGGAGAGTAGTTCCCAGGCCGCCTCTCCGGTTTCGCTCTGGGTCGACTGAAGGTCATAATTGCCGCGGTGCGCATTCTTGGAATCGATCCGGGGTCGGTCTCGACCGGCTATGGGGTCGTCGATTACATCCGCGGGAGGCTGTCGCTCGTCGAGCAGGGGTCGATCGGTACGCCGCGGGGAGCGGAGCTGTCCGAGAGGCTCGCGTTGATTCATGACGGGCTGCGCGTCGTGATGGAGCGAACACTACCGCTGGCAGCGGCCGTCGAGACCCCATTCGCCGGACGGAACGTAAAGAGCCTGATCCAGCTCTCTCATGCCCGAGGCGTGATACTCCTGGCCATCCGATCAGCGGGGATCGACTTTTTCGAGTATTCGCCACGCTCGGTGAAGAGCGCCGTCGTCGGATTTGGCGGGGCAGAGAAGGAGCAGGTGGCGAAAATGGTCCGGATGCTCCTTCCGGGTTGTGGCTCCCTGAAGATGACCGCCGACGCCTCGGACGCCCTCGCGATCGCGATCTGTCACGCGCACACCGCCGGTACGACAGCGAGGTTCAAGTTACGGGCATGAGTGCATCCCTACCGCAGGAACAGGCACTCGAGTCTGAAGCGCAATCGCAGGTTCCGCGCAACCGGTTGGCCCGCACCTTCAGCGCGCTTCACTACCGCGATTTCCGCCTCGTCTGGTTCGGGGCGTTCACGTCGACCACCGGGACCTGGATGCAGGCGGTTGCGCAGGGCTGGCTTGTCTGGAAGATGACCGACTCGGCGGTCATGCTCGGCATCGACGCCTTCCTCGCTACCGGGCCGATGCTGATCTTCTCGCTGTTTGGCGGCGTGATCGCCGACCGTCTGGATCGCAGGAAGATCCTGATCTATTCGCAGTACCTCCAGATGTCTTTGGCGTTCACGCTGGCGGCGCTCGCATGGTCAGGCGAACTCGCGGTTTGGCATATCTTCCTGATCTCGTTTCTCACCGGCAGCGCGCAGTCGTTCAGCGGCCCTGCCTACATCTCGATGCTCCCGCGGCTCGTGTCGCGTGCTGATGTGCCGAACGCGGTGGCGATGAACTCGATGCAGTTCAACCTTGCGCGCGTGGTGGGTCCCGCGCTGGCCGGGATCACGCTCGCCGCGTGGGGGGCGGCCGCCTGTTTCGCGATCAACGGTCTCTCATTCGTGGCCGTCGTCATCGCGCTCCTGTTGATCCGCCCGCAGCCTTCGAACGCGGGCGACATGCGCAGAGGCGTGATGGAGGAGATGAAAGAGGGGTTTCGTTTCGTCGGGACGAGGCCGACTCTCCTGCTTCTCACCTTCCTGGCGTTCTCGGCCACGTTTCTCGGCATGGCTCTGGTGACCTTTCTCCCGGTGGTTGCCGAGTCGATCTTCCAGGGGGGCGTGCGGGGATACGCGAACCTGTTGACCATCTACGGCGTCGGCTCTGTGTTCGGGGCGCTGCTGATCGCGGCGACCGCCCACACGTCGAACAAAGGGCGTGTAGCACTGCGGCTGCAGCTGGGATTCGGGTTCCTGATGATCGCCTTCGCGCTGTCGCGCTCGCTACCGCTCTCTCAGGTGATCGTTTTTTTCGCCGGAGTCTGCATCGTCGGGGTGGTGGCGCTTTACAGCTCCGTCGTCCAGTTGACGACCAGCGACGCGATGCGCGGCCGGGTCATGTCGATCTTCATGCTCGCCTTCCGCGGTGGAATGCCTCTGGGCAACCTGATTGCGGGCTTCGTGGTCGAACGGTGGTCGGTCTCCGCGGCTCTCGTCGTCAACGGCGCTATTCTTGCCCTTCTTACTCTCGTGTTCATCGCCCGGCGCACGAGATTCGATGAGAGCGCCCCCTCCGGGGTGGCGGGCGTAGCCGCGTAGTCCTTGACGCGCGGCGTGTGATGTGCAAGAACGCGCCTGTCGAAATCATGTCCAAGTCCAAGAAAGAATCTACGACCGCAGTAGCAGACCCGGCGTGCGCCCCGGAGTGGAAGGACCTGCTCCGGCAGATGATCCTGATCCGCCGCTTCGAGGAGGCGACCGAGCGCGAGTTCCGCCGAGGCAAAATTGGCGGCTATCTTCACGTTTACATAGGGCAGGAGGCCGTCGCCTCCGGAATCATCAGCGCGCTCCACAAAGACGACATCGTCTTCTGCGGCTACCGCGATCACGCCCAGGCTCTCGCGCTCGGAAGTGATCCCGGCAGAGTCATGGCCGAGTTGTTCGGCAAGGCATCCGGAGTCTCGAGCGGCAAAGGCGGCTCGATGCATCTCTTCGATGTCGAGAAAGGCCTTTATGGCGGCTACGGCATCGTCGGCGGACACCTGACGCTCGCAGCTGGCGCGGCCTACGCGTTTCGATACCAGAAGACGGATCGGGTCGTCGTCTGCTACTTCGGCGACGGTGCAATGAACATCGGCTCGTTCCACGAGGCGATGAACATGGCGGGCCTCTGGGGTAACCAGGGGATGTGTCCGATCGTTTTCGTGATCGAGAACAACGGCTACGCGATGGGTACCTCGATCGAAAGGCATTCGGCTCTGACCGATCTTTCGGCACGCGTCCATGCGTACAACATTCCGACCGAGAAGGTCGACGGCCAGGACATCTACGCCGTGCGCGAGCTCGCCGATCGCGTTGTCAAGCAGGTACGCGAGACCGGAAAGCCCTTCTGCATCGAGGCCGAGACCTACCGATTCTCGGGCCATGGCGCGGCGGACATCCTGCAGCCGTATCGAGCGAAAGACGAGGTCGAAGAGCAGAAGCAGCGCGATCCGATCATGATCCTTCGCAACCGGCTCGTTGACATGTGCGGGTTACTCGACGAAGAAGTGAAGGAGATGGACGCCTGGGCCACGGCCGAGGCAGCAAAGGCCGTCAAGTTCGCCGAGGCAGCGCCTGCGCCAGAGCCGGGTGAGCTCTTCACCGACATCGTTGCTGAGCATGGGCCACGTCCGGTCCAGGATGAGGATCGAGACTGATGGGGACGCAGCAGAAGAGCTATCGCGATGCGATTCGCGAAGCGATGATGGAAGAGATGGACCGCGACCCGAACGTCCTCATCATGGGGGAGGACATCGGGATTTACGAGGGAACGTTCCGGATCACCGCCGGGATGCTGAAAAAATACGGGCCGAAGAGGGTGATCGACACGCCGATCGCCGAGGCAGGGATGGCGGGAACCGCTGTCGGCATGGCGATGCTCGGGCTGCGGCCGATCGTCGAGATGATGACGATGAACTTCGCGATCGTCGCCGCCGATCAGATCCTGAATCATGCGGCGAAAGTGCGTTACTTCTCCGGAGGTCAGGTCGACGTTCCGATGGTGATCCGCGGCCCGCAGGGGGCCGGCGTGCAGCTTTCGGCGCAGCACTCACAGAGCTTCGAGTCGTTCTACGCGCATTTCCCCGGCATCCACGTCGTCGCCCCGGCCACGCCTGCAGACGCCAAGGGAATGCTGAAGACCGCGATCCGCGGACGCGATCCCGTGATCTTCCTCGAGAGCGCGGCGCTCTACGGCATGAAGGGGGATGTGCCTGACGATCCCGATTTCACCGTTCCCTTCGGCAAGTCGCGCGTCGCGAGGCAGGGGAGTGACGTAACGATCGTCTCGTACAGCAGGATGCTCCAACTCTCGCTCGTTGCGGCCGACACGCTTGCGAAGGACGAGGGGATCGAGTGCGAGGTCATCGATCTCCGGACGCTCCGCCCGCTCGATCTCGAGCCGGTCTTCAACTCCGTCGGGAAGACCCATCGAGCCGTCGTGGTCCAGGAACAATGGAAACCGTTCGGTGCCGCCGCGGAGATCTCGGCACGCATCAGCGAGGCGATGTTCGATGAGCTCGACGCGCCGGTCGCACGAGTGACCGGCGAAGACGTGCCGATGCCCTACGCGAGGAACCTCGAGCTGCTGGCGACGCCGCATGAACCGGAGATCATCCGCGCGGTGAAGAAGGTGCTGTACCGCTCGTGACCGAACTCGCAGCGGGAGCACCCAGGAGAAGTCATGGCTGAAATCATCATGCCCAAGATGGGCGATGCGATGACCGAGGGAAAGGTCATTCGCTGGTACAAGAAACAGGGCGACGCCGTGAAGAAGGGCGAGCCGGTCGCCGAGATCGAAACCGACAAGGTGAACCTCGATCTCGAAGCGGAGGACGAGGGAACTCTCGGGGCGATTGCCGCTCAGGAAGGTGAGGTCGTCCAGGTCGGTGGACTTCTCGCCCGGATTCTCGCCGAAGGGGAGGCTGACGAACCGGCCGAGCCGGAAGCGGAGCCAGAAGATTCTGCTGAAGCAGATGACTCAGCTGACGGCGAAGATGCAGCCGAAGTCGAAGATACAGCCAAAGACGAAGAGTCTGCCGAACCTGAAGGCGGGAAGACGAGCGGTGACAAACAGAAGCCCGCCGCTGCCCGGAAGAAAGACGAGCCGAAGGACGCGGATCCGAAACGGCGAGCGACCGATCGGAAGGACAGCATCAAGCACACGACCGGCGAATACGCCGAGGCGATCGAGCACCAGGGCCATCGACGCGACCGCACTGCCGCGGAAGCCGAACCCGAAGAAGGAAAGCGAGAGGCGGCCGCCGGCGAACGTCGCCCTTCGTCCCCGCTCGCACGGAAAATGGCGGCGGAGATGGGCGTCAGCCTCGATTCGGTCAAAGGGAGTGGACCTCGGGGCCGAATCGTCGCCGCAGACGTAAAGAACGCGCAGGCTCCAGCGGCAAAGGGGAGTGAAGCTCCCGCGCGCGCCGATACTGCTCTCAGCGCCGGAATCCCTTCGCTCGAGACCACGATCATCCCGCTCACGGCGATGCGCCGCACCATCGCGAAACGTCTCGGCGAATCGACCGGTCCGATCCCTCACTTCTACCTCACCTCCGACTTCGACGTGACCGATCTCGTCGCGCTCCGGCAGCAGATGATCGACGTCACCGAGACGAAGATCAGCCTCAACGACTTCGTCATCCGTGCGATTGCCCTCGCCCTCCACCACCATCCCGCGGTCAATGCGAGCTGGGGGGAAGAGGCGATCACGCAGCATGGAGAGGTGCACATCGGGGTCGCGGTCGCAACGCCTGAAGGTTTGATCACTCCGGTCATCCGCAACGCAGACCAGAAAAGCGTTCCCGGCATCGCGGCGGAGGTCCGTGCGCTCGCAGGCAAGGCGAAGAACCGCCGCCTCAAGCCGGACGAGTATCAAGGCAGCACGTTCACCATTTCCAACCTCGGCGCGTGGGGGATCGAGGAGTTCACCGCCATCATCAACCCGCCGAACGTCGCGATCCTCGCCATCGGAGCCGCCGAGCCCCGACCCGTGGTCGACGCCAACCGGCAGATCATCGTACGCGAGCGGATGAAGGTCACGATGTCGTGCGATCACCGCGTCGTCGACGGCGCCACCGGCGCCGATTTCATGAAGACGTTGCGCAAGTACATTGAGCAGCCGCTGCGTCTTGTGCTGTAGGGCGAGCCCGCCGCACTCCAAAGCGCTTCGCGCGACGTCCTG
>DASVLC010000352.1:0-22559 GCA_036385045.1 Thermoanaerobaculia bacterium
ACGACCGGACACCTGAAGCAGGCTTTGCCAACCTGCGCTCCGGCCCGTGGCCGGCGGTGGCTGGGACGCAGGGAGTCGAACCCCGATTGAGCGGTTCAGAGCCGCTTCCGACCGATAAGTCGTAGCCCGGACCTCCAGCGCGCGTGACGAGGGGTACGACATCAGGATTCACCAGGGATGCTCATCTCCAAGCTGACGATCGCAGCCGACGACACGACCGGGCCGCCCGCGGACCACGTCGCATACTTCATCGGCGACTACCCCTGCCGCGCCGACGGCACGCCCATCGAAGGCATCCGCCACAAAGCGTCGCGCACGACGCTCACGCCGGACCTCGTCGCCGACCACTCGTTCTCCAGCAAACCCCAGGCTGGTCGGTACGCGGACTACTACGAGAAGATGACCACGTACGCCTCGATCATCGCCAGCCAGGCGCAGGCTATCGACCCTGAACTCAGTCCGAAGACGTTCCCGGTCATCACGACCGAGGAAGAGGAGAGCGTCTTCTGCTACATCGACACCGCCTCAAGCCGAGCTGGAATCGCGGCCGTGAGCACCAAGCTCGAAACCGGACCCGTCGCGATCGTCGGTCTCGGCGGCACCGGCTCCTACGTGCTCGACCTCCTAGCGAAGACGCCAGTGCGCGAGATCCACCTGTACGACCGCGACACGTTCTCCCAGCACAACGCGTTCCGCTCTCCCGGCGCGCCCACCGCCGCAGAACTCCAGACCCACCCGACGAAGGTCGAGCACTTCTCCCGTGTGTACAGCGCTATTCGTCGCAGGATCAGCCCGCACCCCTACCACATCACCGACGACAACAGTGATGAGCTGCGCGAGTTCACCTTCGTCTTCCTCTGCATGGACGGCGCGGGAGCGAAGAAGGCCATCATCGACAAGCTCGTCGTGTTCGGCATCCCGTTCATCGACGTCGGCATGGGCGTTGACCTCATCGAGGGGAAACTGGGCGGTATCCTCCGCGTCACGACAAGCACCCCAGACCGCCGCGACCACATCGACCGCCGCATCTCCTTCGGCGCGAACGACGACGAGTACGCAACGAACATCCAGGTCGCAGACCTCAACGCCCTCAACGCGGCGCTGGCCGTGATCCGGTGGAAGAAGCACCTCGGCTTCTACCGCGATGAGCGCGGCGAGCACCACACCACGTACACCATCAGCGCAAACATGCTGCTCAGCGAGGAGACATGACGCGGCACACCATCGCGCACGAATTCGTCGACTTCCTGCCCGAGCACCTGGAGGAGGGCACGCTCTACGTCTCCATGGAGTACGCGACCGCCGCGCACAAATGCGCCTGCGGTTGCGGCAACGACGTCATCACACCGCTATCCCCCACGGACTGGAAGCTCACGTTCGATGGCAGAACCATCTCCCTCTACCCGTCCATCGGCAACTGGAGCTTCCCCTGCCAGTCACACTACTGGATCACGAACGATCGGATCACCTGGGACTGGCGCTGGACGCGCGAAGAGATCAACGCCAGCCGCGTAGCCGGCCAGCGACAAAAGCAGGAGGAGTACAACGGAGCGACTGGAAAGTCCTCGCTCTGGCTGAGACTTAAGGATGCGGTTCTAAGGCGACGGCGGAACTAGGGCCTGGAATCCTGTCACCATCCAAATGGATCGACGTGGTCTCGCTGCACCTCGCGGACCATCAGCGATTCAGCAACCTCTTCTACTGAGGTCGTGAGCGGTTCGCGTCATTAGTACGTCCAGCGCTCCTCTCGCACTGGTAGCCGGTTCAGGGTATCTCGGTGAAACCTCCACTGGGGAAGATGACGGTCCATGAGCGCCACGAACCTCGCATTGTGAGTCGGTTCGATCAGGTGAACCAGCTCGTGCACGACCAGGTATTCGAGACACTCCGGCGGCTTTTTCGCCAGCTCCGTGTTCAACCGGATCGTCCGTGCATTTTGGTTCGCGCTGCCCCACTTCGTCTTCATCCTCTGGACGAAGAACCTTTCCACGTCGACTCCCACACGGGTCTGCCAGCGCGCGAGCAGCGGCGGAACCGCGCCCTTCAGTTGCTTGCGGTACCAGTCTTCGACCGCCGCTTCTCGTGCCTCCTGCGAGGCATCCGCTTCGATATGTAGAGCGATCGTGCGGTGCCTGAGCTCGATCACGGCGCGACCGGTCGCCGGCTTCAGGACGAGGAGATAGCGCTTCCCCCAGACCCAGTGGCTCTCGCGATTGATGTACTCCCGCGCTGTTTCGCGCTCCTGCGCCCGGAGCTTTGTCTGTTGCGCCCGGATCCATGCCAGTCTGGAGATCGCGAAGAGACGGATCTGCTCACTCTTCATCCGCCGCGGCGCCGCAAGCCGCACGCGACCCGATGGCGGATGAACGCTCAGATGGACGTTCCGGATGTCCTTCAGGACAATCTCGATCTCGACGTCGTTCAGCTTGAGTCGCGAGACCATCAGTACTCCGGGTGCGCCTTGATGACCGAAAAGAGCCGCTCCACTGCGTCATCGTCCTGAACGACAGAGTAGAGGGCTCCCTTGATGATCTGCTCGCGCGGCTGGTATCCCCGCCAGTCGTCGGGCCGCGCATTCCTGACGGCCTCGTCGACGCGCAACGCGATGTCGAGACGCGTTTCGCTCGGACGATCCCCGAGGTTGTTGTAGATCGCGCGCATCCCGGGGCTTCGCTTCAAAGGCTCCGGAGTATCCTCGTCGTGGCCGCTCTGAACCTTCGTAGCCAGCTCCGCGATCCGGCGCAGGTACTCCTCGTACTCGATGGCCCTGGCTTTGCGCAGCTCGATGATCTCCTCGAGGAGTTGCGACATCGATTCGTAGAAGGCGGGGTCGGCGAGATGCTCCCGGATGATCTTCCGGCGGACGTTGTTCTCGATCGTCTCGGCCACCGCATCGCGGCTGCCCTTCAATCCTCCGAGCTGCTCGTTGATCGCCGAGGCGATGCCACTCTTGACGATCAGCTCCAGGAGCGGCATCTCCCCGAACGGCGAGATGGTGCGCGGCTCCTTCGCCTCGATGTACGTATCGATGAGATGCCGCATGTCCGCTTCGTAGGCCTTCAGGTCGAGTTGTTCTCCGCTCGCGAGCCGGATGACGTCGCGCAGCTTCAGGAAGTGCTCGACGCGGTCGCGCATTCTTGACGCCTCGGCGTCGCCGAAGCCTGCGGCGGTCAGATCGCCGGCGATGTTTCCGTACGCGCGAATGAGCGACGCCGTCCCCTTGTACAACTCCGCTCGCAGCGGCGCGCGCTCCTCGAGATCGGAGGCGATCTCCGTGTTCCCGCAGAAATAGTGGATGTGCTCCAGCTCGCCGCGTGGCGGTTCAACGTCTTCGCACAGCAGAGTAAGCGACTCGAGCGCGTTTTCCAGCCGCTCCCGGGCCACCGTCAGCCGTTCCTTCAGCAGCACTTCGGCCTCGGGTCCCGGCGCGCCGTGGTCCAACTCCGAGGTGTAGACCGCGATCGCATGTTCCACTTTCCGGAAGAGGTCCTTGTAGTCGACGATGTAGCCGAACTCCTTGTCCTCGCCGTCCAGACGGTTCGTGCGGCAGATGGCCTGGAAGAGTCCGTGATCCTGCATCGACTTGTCGATGTAGAGGTACGTGCACGGAGGGGCGTCGAATCCGGTCAGCAGCTTGTCGACGACGATGAGCAGCTTCATGTTCGCCGGCTCTTTGATAAACAGCCTCTTCGCACGCTCTTCGTACGACTCGGTCCGGCTCTTTCCCGGCTCCGTCTGCACATCCTCCAGCAGCTCCATGTACGTGTTGTAGATGAACTGCTTGTCGGTCTCGCTGTTCGCGCCGACCTCTTCCAGCTTCACGTCCTTCGTCTGCGGGTCGTACGAGGTGATGAGTGCGCAGCGCCCGCGGAAGGGCGTCTTCGCGAACAACGAAAAGTACTTGCAGGCCTCGTAGATGCTCGAGGCGACAAGGATGGCGTTCCCGCGCTCGCTCACCAGCCGTGGTTTCGTGGAGAAGTCGAAGATGATGTCGCTCACCACACGCTCCATCCGCGAGCGCGAGCTGAGCACCTGCTGCATGGTTCCCCACCGCTTCCGCAACTCGTCCTTCTGCCAATCGTTCAGGCCGCGCGTCTTCGCCTCGAACCAGGCGTCGATCTTCTCCTGGGAGCCGAGATTCTGGTCGATGTCGCGGGCCTCGTAGACGAGGTCGAGGATCACGCCGTCCTCGACGCCTTCGCTGAACTTGTAGGTGTGGATGTACTGGCCGAAGACCTCGAGAGTCGTCTGCGCATCCTTGCGCAGAAGCGGCGTGCCGGTGAAGCCGATGAACACGGCGTTCGGCAGCATGGCCTTCATCACCCGGCGCAGACGACCGCTCTGCGTGCGGTGGCATTCGTCGACGAAAACGAACAGCTCGCCCGCGGCGATACTTGGCTCCGACTCCAGCTCGCGGATGAACTGATCGAACTGTTCGTCGGATTTGCGCTCTCCACGCGGGCCGAATTTGTGGACGAGGGAACAGACGATGCGCGGCGATGGGGCGGCGAGCTGGCGCATCAGCTCTCGTCCGTTGCCCGTACGCTTCACCGTCTCGCCGATGGCGTTGAACACCCCCTCGATCTGCTTGTCCAGTTCGTCCCGGTCGGTGATCATCGCCACGCGCGCGTGGGGGTTGTTCTCCAGAATCCACTTCGCGAGCAGCACCATGACGATGCTCTTCCCGCTTCCCTGCGTGTGCCAAATGATGCCGCCCTGTTTGCGGCGAACGTGCTCCTGCGCGGCCTTGATCGCAAAGTACTGGTGCGCGCGCGGGAGTTTCTTGATGCCGCCGTCGAAGAGCACGAAGTCATGCATCAGCTCGATGAGCCGCTTCTTCTCGCAGAGCTTGAGGAGATACTTGTCGAGCTTGAAGCGGGTGTTATCCGCCTCGTCTTCCTTCCAGCGCAGCCAGTACTTTTCTTCCGTCCGGATCGCCGCGTACTGCAGCCCCTCGGAATCGTTACCGGCGAAGACGAACTGCACCGTGCTGAAGAACCACTCGTGAAACTCCGTGCTCTGGTTCGACAGGCACTGCCGGATTCCCTCGGCCATGCTCTTGCGACTCGACTTCAGCTCGATGATGCCGATCGCGATGCCGTTGACGTACAGTACGAGGTCCGGCCGCCGCTCGTGGCGGCCACGCAGCGTGACCTCCTCGGCGATGGCGAAGTCGTTCTCCTCAGGATGGTCCCAATCGATGAGGTGCACCGTCTTCGTGACCTCGGCCGGATTCGTCTTCGATCCGACGCCATAGCGAAGCAGCTCGTACACCTTTCGGTTGTTCTCGTAGAGCGACCGACCGTGATGGTTCGCCTCAGTGTAGAGGCGATGGATGGCCACGGTGATGTCGGGCGCGGGGACGCCGCGCTCCTTCAACCAGGCACCGAGCAGGTCGGGCTCGACGTTCGAGTTGCCGTCGCGATCGGACCAATCGCCGAGGTAGCGCCAGTTGAGCTCATCGCGAAAGAGACGGATGAGACGATTCTGCGTCTCCCGTTCCGGCTTGCCGACCGCGCCCTTGTGCATCGTCATACCTTCCGAACCGGACCGCGGTAGCGGGCGAGCTGCTCGTCGGCGGTGAGGAGCGTGATCCCTTCGACGAATGCCTGAGCGAGGAGCAGGCGATCGAACGGATCTTTGTGGAGGGGCGGCAGCGAATCGACGCTGACGGCATGTTCACTCGTGACCGGCAGCTCGACGTAGCCGTTGTCGAGGAGCGCCCGGCGAAGCACGCGAGGCTCCACGCGGAAGTCGTTGCGCCCGAGACCGCTCTTGATGGTGATCTCCCAGAGGCTCGCGGCGGAGAAGAGGAGCTCGTTGTCTTGGTCGTTGAGAAGCCGCTTCGCGCGTGCGGAGAGGCGCTCCGGCTGACCCGCGGCCCAGAGGAGGAGCTGCGTGTCGAGGAGGAGCTTCATAAGTCGGGCCTCAGGCGACGCCGAAGAGCGCCGCGATCTCGCGCTCGCCCATGCGATCGAAATCGGCGGGCACCTCGATCTCACCTTTGAGGAAGCCGAGCCGCTTCGGCTCCGCTGGCGCGTCCAGCGCCGAGACCTTCACCAGCGGCTTTCCGGCCTTGGCGATGACGAATGACTCGCCCTTCGCCGCCTTCTCGACAAGCCGCGAAAGCTGCGTCTTGGCCTCGTGAATGTTGACGGTGTTCATCTCAAGTGGACTAACCCGCGTGGACCAACTCTAAATTCTCGGCCGCCTTTCCGTCAAGGAGGCGGATGCGGCCGGTGAGGAGGGCTTGGGCCATGGCTTGCTTGAGCTCGACGGTCTTCGCGACTCTCTCCTCGAGTGCCTCGATCTGGTCGTCCATGTCCGACAACATCGCCGCGATTGTGCACTGCTCCTCGGCACCACGCGGGACCAGCACTTCGACCTGACTCAATTGCGACTTGCCGATCTCCAGGAACGTGCTACCTCCACTCAGCGTTTCGAGATACTGCTTCAACGTGCAGAGAAGGTAGTAGAGAAACTCAACGTTCGTGCCGGCACGGGGCAGCAAGTTCTTGAAGCCCTGGTTGGTGGTGACCGGCACTACGTTGATTGCACATTCACCGATCGTGGCGCGCGAGGTCATCACGACGGAGCGAGCGGGGATCAGCTCGGCAGAGCTGGACTGGAGCCCCACAATGCTGATCGTGCGCGAAGTGGTGCGCAAGTAACGCCGACCTTTGAGGCCTGTGATGTCAGTGGGCGTACACCAGGGAATGCTGCCATCCCAGAACGCACGCTGATTCGTGGCGGGCGTACCCCCGCTCCGGATGTCTGCGAGTTGAGCGAGGGGAGTACGTACCCACCGCTCCGAGAAGCCCGGCAAGCGTCGATGGCCGGTAAACAACTCCTGCATCAGGCCTCTTTTGATCTGACGCTTCTTGACGAGGAGTTGCTCCAACGATTCGATGAGCGCGTCGGCATCAGTCAGCGCGCTACCGATCGCTCGCTGCTCGCCGATGTCGCGGGGCCATGGCAATTCCAGGGACGCAAACCGGCTCACGCCTAAGTGCGCCACTGAGGTCGTCTGAAGGGCTATTCGGGCGAGTACTCCGCAATGTTGCGAGTACCTGAAAAGGTGGCTTGCAAATTCGGATGACGTCTCATCGTGCGCTCTAAAGCGAACAAGCTGATTCTGGATCGCGCATGGCGCGGGGTACTCGTTGCGATACATGGCGCATCGCCCGACCAGATCGATGCTTTGCCCCTCGTTGAGTAAGACATCGCCGTAGCTCAAACGGTACGTCGCGAACTCAGAATCGGTCATCGGCATCTCGAGTACGTCGTCGATATCGATTCGTCCGTCGAAGACGTTCTTCGTGCGCAGGTATGGACGCTTGCCTCCAGGTGCACGTACCGCGAGAGCCTTCCCGGCACGAACATCGCCCTTGCTGCCGACAGCGCACGTATCCCAGTCGCTTGGGTGTTTTTCTGTACCCATCGCCAGAATTGAGGATCTCAACTCCACGCGAATCCCATCCTTGCGAGATGCGAGTTCACCTTCGCCTCGAACTCCCCGACGCGGAGCGTGAGTAGCGGAAGGGGTGACTCGTACCGATCGGCAAGCTCCTTCGCGCGCCGAGTGAGCTGCTGGCTCACACGATCGAGTTCGGCGTGAACTGCCGCGTCAGCGGCGGCAAGCCATTTGTCTTCGACAACGAGTGTCCGAACCTCCACGGCACTGAGTTGCGGATACTTCGCGTACGCCTCTGCGTCAAGCGTCTTCAACTGCTTTTTTAACTCGGCTTCGAAGCCGGCGTGCGTAAGCCATTGCCGAAAAATCGCACATTCATCGCTGAACTCGGCATCACTCTCGATCTCCTTGAGCTGTCTGGTCACGGTCTTCTTGTTGACTTTGTCTAAATCGGCGAGGGCGCTCTCCTCGCCATACTCGTCTTCCAACTGTGCCAATTGGAGTGCTGCCGACTCCCGCTTAGCGGTCAGTTCGTCTATAGCCTTCTGCTCCGCCGCGAAGTAGCGGGCCACCAGGAGCTCTTTCGGGACAAGGTTGCACACCCACCCCTTGTCCTTTTCCTTGCCGCTCTTCTTGTCGCGCACGATCACGCGCGTCGTTTCCGCCTTCCATCCATCGGCGGCGATGAGGTAGACGTCGTCCTGCATCGTCTCGGTCCAGTAGTCCATCAGATGCTGGTAGACGTCGTAGCGGTCGAGCAACGGCTGACCGGCATAGTGGGTGAGCAGGCTCTCCGAGAGATCGGCGATCACCTCTTTCGGATGGACGCCGGGTTCGAGCGCTTTCAACTTCGCCGCTGCGACATCGCACCAGCGCGCGAAATGCGCGTGGGCCGCCTCGACGAAGTCCACGAATTCGGGATGTTCGTGGATCGTCGAACTGATGGCGTTCTTCTCCATGGCGAGGTCGAGATATCCGTGCCGGTTCTCGCGGAAGAGCGCCGAGCGCAGACCGGGACAGACCTCCCAGTACGGCTGCAGCGCGTCGACGTCGCGCACCGGAATCCCGCCGCGCAGATGCCCCTCGATGTCCTGCAGATCCTCCGGCGTCCGGCTGTCGATGTAGCGCGGAAGATTCAGATTGAAGTCGTTCTTCTCGATCTCTTCGAAGGGCACCATCCGCGCGTATCGCGGGTCGCTCTCGTCGAAACGGTTATAGACGTCGACGATGCGATGGATGTCCATCGCCCGCAGCCGGTTCTTCGGACCGTCCTTCATGAAGCCGCCGCTCGCGTCGATCATGAAGATCCCCCGCCGTGTCGCCGCCTCCTCCTTGTCGATCACCACGATGCAGGCCGGGATGCCCGTGCCGTAGAAGAGATTCGCCGGCAGCCCGATGATGGCCTTGATGTAGCCCTTCCGCACCAGGTTCCGCCGGATTGTCGCCTCCGCGTTTCCGCGAAACAAAACGCCGTGCGGCATGATGCACGCTCCTTTGCCGCTGCTCTTGAGCGACCGGACGATGTGCAGCAGGTAGGCGTAGTCGCCCTGCTTCGCCGGCGGCATTCCGTAGGTCTTGAAACGACCGTACGGATCGTTCTCCGTGTCGACGCCGTTGCTCCACCGCTTGTCCGAGAACGGCGGATTCGCGACGACGTAGTCGAAGGTCTTCAACGCATCGCCATCCTTGAACTTCGGATTGGCGAGCGTGTTCCCCTGCACGATGAGCGCGGTGGGGTGGTCATGCAGGATCATGTTCATCCGCGCCAGCCCCGCGGTCGTCGCGTCCTTTTCCTGACCGTAGATCGTGACCGGCGTTCCCGCCTCATCCGCGACCTTCAGCACGAGCGATCCCGAGCCGCACGTCGGGTCGTACACCGTCGTCGCGGCGCTCGTCTTCGCCTTCCGGATGCCGAGGAGCTGCGCCATCACCCGGCTCACCTCGGCGGGCGTGTAGAACTGCCCCTTGCTCTTGCCGCTCTCGGTGGCGAAGTGCCGCATCAGGTACTCGTACGCGTCACCGAGGATGTCGTCGCCCTCGGCGCGGTTCTTCGAGAAGTCGAGCGCCGGGTTCTCGAAGATAGCGATGAGGTTCGTCAGCCGGTCGACCATCTCTTTGCCGCTGCCGAGCTTCGTCGCATCGTTGAAGTCGGGCATGTCAGAGAGCTTGTTCACCGCCGCGAGCGGTCCGACGATCTTCTTGTTGATCAGGTCGCCGAGGTCGGACTTACCCTTGAGCGCGACCATGTCGCGAAAGCTCGCGCCGTGGGGGACCGTGATCGCGGCATACTTTTGACCGGCGTACTTGTCGCTGACGTACTTGATGAACAGGAGCACCAGGACGTAATCCTTGTACTGGCTGGCGTCCATCCCGCCGCGCAACTCATCGCAGCTCTGCCAGAGAGAGCTGTACAGCTCGGACTTCCTGAGGGCCATCGATCGTGATCCTTCGCCTGGAGTGACTCGGCTCTGATGGAATGATAGCCGCGGCGCAGCGAGATCGCTGCGCGAAGCGACGACCGGACACCTGAAGCAGGCTTTGCCAACCTGCGCTCCGGCCCGTGGCCGGCGGTGGCTGGGACGCAGGGAGTCGAACCCCGATTGAGCGGTTCAGAGCCGCTTGTCCTACCATTGAACGACGTCCCAGCAGGACCGGTGCGACGGGTGCCGCACGAGGGTGGCGATGCTACATGGCGGCTAACGCCACGGTCAAGTGGACCATTCCCGGCGCTCTTCTTGCGGAGCATGTGACAATCGAGTAGCTCGTCCGGCTTCCGGACCTGCCTCTGGTGAAGCCGATCATGCTGCCTGAAGTCTTCGAATGCCCGCAGTGCAAGCGACAGTTCGTCGTCGAACTGGTCGAGTCCTCGACCGAGCATGCGATCCACTGCCCGCAGTGCAAACGCTACCTCGGCGAGAAGGACGTTCACTTCGTTCTCGTCACCGAGATCGAAGAGCTCGCCGAGCGGCTGCGGTTCGAGCGCGATCGGCTCGAGAAAGACGAGGCGGTCTACACGATGACCGACTGCGACGCCGAGCTCAAGACTTACGGAGCCGAGCTCCACAAGGTCGTCAGCATTCTCCGTCGTGCGCTCGCTGATCTCGAAGAGCTGAAGCAGCAGTACCGGTAGACTCCGGTTCGGATCTCCCTGCAACCATGCTTCCGCTCGACAACATCCTCGTCGCCGATTTTTCCCGAGTGCTGGCCGGGCCGCTCTGCACGCAGCTGCTTGCAGACCAGGGGGCGCGCGTCATCAAGGTCGAAGAGCCGTTACGAGGTGACGAGACGCGCCGCTGGGGTCCTCCCTGGCATGGCGATACCAGCAGCTACTTCCTCTCGGTGAATCGCAACAAGGAGTCGCTCGCACTCGATCTTCGTTCGGAAGAGGGGAAACGCCTCGCGCGAACGCTGATCGAACGCGCCGATGTAGTCGTCGACAACTTCCTGCCGGCGCAGCGCGCATCGCTTGGACTTGAAGACCTGCTTGCGCTCAATCCGAGAGTGATTCACTGCTCGATCGCGGGCTTCGATCGCGACACGCCGGAAGCCAACACTCCCGGCTACGACCTTCTGGCGCAGGCGGGAGCCGGTCTGATGGCGATCACCGGGGAGTCCGACGGCGCGCCGATGAAGACAGGGGTCGCGATCTCCGATGTACTGACGGCCCACTATGCCCACGGAGCCATCTGTGCAGCACTCGTCGGACGTGAGCGTAGCGGGCAAGGCGCCCGTCTCGAGGTCTCGCTTTTCAGCGCGACTCTCGCCTCTCTCGTCAATGTCGCACAGGGAGCGCTGGTCACAGGCGATGAGGCGGCGCGCTACGGCAATGCGCACGCATCGATCGTCCCGTATCAGCTCTTCCACGCGAACGACCGTCCCTTCGCCGTCGGCGGGGGAACCGACCGCCACTTCAAGCAGCTCTGCGAACAGGTGGTCGCGCGACCGGAGCTCGCCGCCGATCCCCGCTTCATGACGAATCAGGATCGCGTGGCCAATCGGGATCTGCTGGTCGCGCTGCTCGGCGAGATCTTCCTGACTGCTGATGCGGCGACGTGGCTGAAACGCTGTCGTGCCGCAGCGATCCCCTGCTCGCTCGTGCAGGGCGTCCTGGAGGCATTGAGAAGTGCCGCCGGAGGCCAGCTGCTCGTCAGCGTCGACCATCCCTCGGGGCGCTTCGAGATGGCCGCGAATCCTGTGATCGTCGACGGAAATCGGATGCCGGTCCGCCTGGCACCACCGGCTCTTGGACAGCAGACCGATTCGATCGTGGCCGAGCTCAGCGTCCCGCGTACGAAAGACCGAACAACGCCAGACAACTGAGCAGAACGAACCCGATCAGGCCGAAGATCAGCGCCATGTGGGTCGAGCCTCCGGCCTTCTTCCCCTCGAACCTTCGGAAGACGAAGTAGAGAGCGAGAGCACCGGAGCCAAAGATCAGCGTTCCTGCGATTACGACGAAAGTCACCGCGCGGGTGAACTCGGGATCCACGCGGGCGACAGTAGCACGGAGTACGCGCCGGAGGCGCGACGGATGGTAGCCGGTGGTGCAGCGGTACGCGGCAGAACTGCGCCTGTGAGGCCGCTGCGCCGTCGACGCGAATTCAGTGGCGTGCGGAGCTCGCTGAGAGCTGGGCGACGAGCCGGATCAGGCGGCGACCTTCTTCGTCGGCGGTCTCGTACGTCCTGCAGAGATTCTCGAGCTCGTCCTCATCCTCGAAGGTTCCCACGGTGAACCCGTCCTCCGGCTGAATCGGCGTTTCGCTCGGGATCCGCCACCAGGTCTTGTCTCTGAGGCGGTAGGTCACGAAACCTCGGGAGCGGATCCGGCGAGCTTCTCCGAGACGGGCCAGGACTGACTCGCCGACGTCGCCCTCACCGGAGGCGTTCGCCCTCTGGGCATCGAGCACCCTTCCGACGAACGTCGTGATCAGACTCCGCAACCGCTCGGCACTGCCATCAACCTCTTCGACGAAATCGAGACCGGAGTGCGAGATGCGGTTCTCGCCTGCGCCGCCGGAGTCGCGGATTACTCTCGAGTGTGCGATGCGGCAGACGAACTGAATCTCCTCGCCTCTCCATCGGAACAGCAGGAGGATGGTGTGACCCGGAATGACGACCCCCTGATGCTCGACGAAAGCGCCCCCGACGCCGAGGTCGAGCACCAGGGCGTTACAATCGCCCATGGTTGCAAGAATCGGCTTCTCCAGTCTGAGGCGCTGGAATTCGCGGCGGTCGTCAGTCATATGGGAGTCTTTGGATGACGCGGGAACTTTTGCTGAACAATAGATGGTAAGCAGTTTGCTCGGCAATTCCAAGATTCGTCAGCTGAGGCTGCTCCGAGGCACTGGTTGAAACCGTCGACGACGAGAGAACGAAGAAGTGTCTGGCGCGTTGGGCCGGAGAGTACGTGGACCACGATACTGCCGGTTGTTTTCATCATTCTCTCGCTCGTCTCACTCGCCGTTCTCCCTGTCGTCGTGTCGCGTAAGACGGCGGGGATGCGCGAGGAAATCTCGCGCATCGCTGAGCCGGCGCGTAGAGCGGCTAATGCAATTCAGATGGACCTGTCGGGCGAGCTCGACAAGATCATCGCCTATCAGGTGACGGGGCAAACGCAGTACCGCCGGGAGTACTACGAGCGGGTACGACGACAGGACGTCAACCGGGAAGCTCTCGCGCAACTGCTGCCGCATCTGGACGAGGAGCTCGGCACGGTGTTGACCGCCCTGTTCGCGGAAACCACGCGCTGGCACGAGGGGGTCGCGCGGGGAGAGCTCGTCAGCCGGCAGATGCCGAACGAAGTCTTTCTGCTCCGCCTCTTCGAGGCCCATGTCGCGTATGAGAAATCGCTGATTGCGGCCTCCGAGCTGCAGGTCGATCTGCAGACCGCGATCGAGTCGAGACTCAAGGGGATCCGTGACGCGGAACGGATCAACATCTGGCTTACGATCGTGCTGACGGTTCTGGCACTGACTTCCGCGCTGCTCGTGGCCGGACTCGGCCGGCAGATGCGACTCCTCGCTGGTGAGGCGATGAAACGCCGGCGTGAGGCGGAGATCGAAGCCAACCAGGCACAGATCGCGCGCGCTGCGGCCGAACGGGAGGAACGCCGCGCGGCATTCCTCGCGGCGGCCGGACAGGAGCTTGCCGGGTCGCTCGACTACGACCAGACGATCAGCAGGCTCGCCGAGCTGATGGTTCCGAATCTCGCGGATATGGTGGTCGTCGACGTTGTCGAATCCGAAGGATCGTGGCGCCGTGCGGCCGTCGCTCACCGTAACCAGGAAGATAAGGCCGTCCTCGAGTTGCAGCTCGGATCGGACCGGTCGCAGATGCCGCCGTCGCTCGAACGCATCATCGAATCTGGAGAGGCAGCCCTTGTCGGGGCATCCCCGGAGATCCGGCAGTTCGCCGGAGCCGACAGGAACGAGATGAGAACGATGATCATTCTTCCGCTCGCAAGCCGCG
The DNA here is from genome assembly GCA_036385045.1 of Thermoanaerobaculia bacterium. Classification (GTDB taxonomy): domain Bacteria; phylum Acidobacteriota; class Thermoanaerobaculia; order Gp7-AA8; family Gp7-AA8; genus QHVT01. Next base: position 13,883 of record DASVLC010000352.1, read on the forward strand.
GCCATACGATTGGACTTGCGGTCGCGATGTCGAGCGAGGCACGGGCTTTCAGTTCGGACGATCTGCCGCTGTTCGCCGAGCTTGCCCGACGCGCTTCGATCTCAATCGACAACGCAAGGCTCTATCTTCACTCGCAACAAGCCGTTCGAGCGCGCGAGGAGGTTCTGGCGATCGTGTCGCACGACCTTCGCAATCCTCTCAATGCCGTGACGCTCGGCGCCTCGCTGCTGCAGATGTCGACGACGCTTTCGGATGAAGACCGCGAGCAGATCGACACGATGGAAGTCTCGGCGGGCCGCATGAAACGCCTGATCGAGGATCTGCTCGACGTCACCCGCCTGGAGGGTGGAAAGCGCCTGCCAATCGACGCGGCACCACTGGCTGTCGGCGAGCTGCTCGAGGAGACTCAGGAGCTGTTCCGGGTGCAGGCGACCGTCGCATCGATCAGCATGGAGTATTCGGTACCGGATGATCTTCCGCTGCTCCTGGTCGATCGTCACCGCATCATGCAGGTGATGTCGAACATCATCGGTAACTCGATGAAATTCACTCCGCCGGGCGGACGCATCACCGTCGCGGCCACTGCAGAAGGCAATCACGTGCGAATGACGGTCGCTGATACCGGACCGGGGATTCCGACCGATGACCTCGGGGCAATCTTCAGCCCCTACTGGCAGGCCAAGCGGACCGAGAGGATGGGAGCAGGACTCGGACTTCCGATCGCGAAGGGCATCGTCGAAGCTCATGGTGGAGCGATCTGGGCGGAGAGTGAGCCGGGGGAAGGAACGACCTTCCACTTCACCCTGCCACTGCCCGACTCCGAGCAGCTGGCGAGAAGCGCAGAGGAAAGCACCTGATCAGCCGCCGGCAACAGGCGGGATGAACGCGAGATCGTCGCCATCCTGGAGGCGCGTCGTCGGCCCTGCGTAGCTCTCATTGACCGCCACGAGGGGCGGCTCCCGGTAGGCGTCGAGCGCCGGAAACTCAACGCGCAGAGCCTGCCAGACGTCGCCCGCCGTCGCCCCTTCCTCGAGCGTGAGCATCCGCTCATCGCTGCCGACAATTTCACGCAGAACCGCAAACAGGAGGAGTCGCACCTTCATCGTTCTAACGATTCTATCGGTAGAATGCGGTTGATGGTCCCGGAGAAAAGCTCGCGTTTCGTGCCTTCAACGGTGGTCGCGGAAGCACTCGGGATGCATCCGAAGGTCCGCTGGGTCTTCGCGGCCTATCACCTGAGTGGATGTTCGGGCTGCGAGCGATCCGGAGACGAAACCCTCGAGGAGGTCGCCGAGGGGTATGGCATCCCGCTCGAGCGGCTGCTGGGCGACCTGAACGCTTTGCCGGAAACCAGTCACGGTTAATGAATGGACATCAAACGTATCGGCAGATCCTTGCTGTTTGCTGTCCTTCTTGGCGGCTCCGTGCTGCTCGTCAGCCCGCGAGCTGCGGCCGCCGAGCTCGCGATCGCCGCGGCTTCCGACCTCAAGTTCGCGCTCGACGAGCTCTCGTCCGAGTTTCAGACCATGCATCCGGACATTCGCGTGAGGATCAGCTACGGCTCGTCGGGCAACTTCTACGCGCAACTGCAGAACCGTGCGCCTTTCGATCTCTACTTCTCTGCCGACATCGAGTACCCGCGCAAACTCACTGCCGCCGGGCTGGCCCTCGATAACGACGTCTTCCTCTATGCGACAGGCCGCATCGTCATCTGGACGCCAGCCAGTTCGCCGATTGACGTGAGAAAGCTCGGCATCCGATCACTGGTTGCACCGACGGTGAAAAAGATCGCCATCGCGAATCCGCGGCACGCACCGTACGGTGTCGCAGCCGTGGCAGCGATGAAATCGCTGAAGATTTACGAGCAGGTTGCCCCTCGGCTCGTGTATGGCGAAAACATCGCGCAGACCGCGCAGTTCGTGCAGAGTGGGGCGGCCGACGTCGGCGTCCTCGCGCTCTCCCTGGCCGTCGCCCCGCAGATGCGCAATGCCGGACGCTATTGGGAGGTTCCGCTGAACGCTTACCCTCGCATGGATCAGGGCGGCATGATTCTGAACTGGACCAAAGAACCGGCCGCGGCGCGCACCTTCCGCAGTTTCGTTCTCGGCCAGCAAGGCCGGGAAGTACTGAAACGTTATGGCTTCTTCCTGCCGGAGAAATAACTCATCGACTGGCAAGCCATCTGGTTGAGTCTGCGCTTGTCCGCCTGCACGACGCTGGTGCTGCTCGCTATCGGACTGCCTCTGGCGTACTGGCTCTCCCAGACGCGGTGGCGCGGGAAGTTTCTGATCGAGGCCGTCGTCGCGCTGCCGATCGTCCTGCCGCCGACGGTGCTCGGGTTCTACGTTTTGATGGCAATTGGCCCATTGAGTCCGCTCGGGCAACTGTATGAATCATTGTTCGGTCACCGGCTCCCATTCACGTTTCAGGGACTGCTCATCGCCTCGGTGCTCTACAGCCTGCCCTTCGCGGTACAGCCATTCACCAGCGGATTCGCCGCCGTCGACCGGCGCCTGATGGAGGCGTCGTGGTGTCTGGGAGTGAGCAGGCTCCGCACATTCTGGCGCGTCGCACTTCCGCTGGCGTGGCCGGGCGTCCTCACCGGCATGGTCCTGAGCTTCGCTCATACCATCGGCGAGTTCGGCGTGGTGCTGATGATCGGCGGCAACATCGCCGGTCAGACTCGTACCGTTTCGATTTCCATCTACGACGAAGTGCAGGCGCTCGACTACGCCGCTGCCAATCAGACATCACTCGTGCTGCTGCTCTTCTCGTTCGCAGTTCTCGCCGTCACCTACGGACTCCATCGCAGCTTCATCCAGGTATGGCCGACACGCTGATCGCCAGCTTCACGAAGCGCTTTCCACGTGCCACGATCCGCGGCGAGTTGAATCAGCCTGCGCTCAGGCATACGGTCACCGTGCTGTTCGGACCGTCGGGCTGCGGCAAGACTACCGTGTTGCGCTGTCTGGCAGGCCTCGAGACACCCGAAGAGGGGACCATCCGATTCGGCTCTGAAACGTGGTTCGACGCCGCGCACCGGATTCGACTCACGCCGCAGCAACGCGGCATCGGGTTCGTGTTTCAGGACTACGCGCTCTTTCCACATCTCACCGTCGCGGGCAACGTCGGATACGGTCTGGGACAAATGTCTGCGGCCGAGCGACGGAAGCGGGTGCATGAACTGCTGGAGCGGTTTGATCTGACGGCCCAGAGCGCGCAACATCCCAGCCAGCTCTCAGGAGGACAGCAGCAGCGCGCAGCACTCGCCCGCGCGCTTGCGTCCCGTCCGAGATTACTGCTGCTGGACGAACCGCTTTCTGCTCTCGACGCGGCATTGCGCGAACAACTGCGGGGTGAGCTCCGTCACCTGCTCGCCGCATGCGAAGTGCCGGTACTGCTCGTCACCCACGATCGGGAAGAGGCACTCGTGTTAGGCGATGAGCTGATGGTGATGAGCGATGGAGTGGTCCGTCAGACCGGCCCGGTACTGGACGTCTTCAATCGTCCTGCCGACGCCGAGGTCGCGCGGATCGTCCGTGTCGAGAACCTGCAACCTGGTCGTGTCATCAGCGTCAGCGAAGGGCTCGCGACCATCGAGGTCGGCACCGCGCGGCTGATCGGGCTGGCGACCAGCACGGCCGCCAGTGACGTCTGGGTCAGCATTCGGGGCGAGGAGGTGGTCCTGCAGCGCGATGGAAGCGTGACCAGCAGCGTCCGGAACTCCTTTCCAGCCCGGGTCGTTGCAGTGCACCCTGGGAGTCCGCTGGCGCGAGTCGAACTGGACGCAGGGTTTCCTCTCTTCGCCTTCGTGACACGGCCAGCCTGCGAAGATCTCGACCTGCGTCCCGGCGTGACGGTCACCGCCCTCATCAAAGCACCCGCCGTTCACCTCGTGCCGCGAAGTGGATGAGGGATTCACCGCGGAAGGGGATCGAAACCGGCCATCCCCGCATACGAGAGAATTGCGGCGTCCTGCGTCACGAGCCGCCGTCCTTCGTGAATCGACTGCACGATGAGCATTCGGTCGAAAGGGTCCTCGTGCAGCCGTTCCAGCTCGGCAAGCGCGCGGGCATGGGCAAAGCGCAGAGGGAGCTCACTGAACCCATCTGCTGCGATCGAGGCAATCAGCTCTTCGAGGTCAATGTCGATTCTACCGAGGGCACGCTTGATTGCAATCTCCCATAGCGACGCCGCGCTGACGGCCACATCGGCATCTGCAGACTCAATGGCACGAGCGAGCGATTTCGGCAGGCGTCGATCGCCGGTAACCCACCACAGAAGTACGTGCGTGTCGAGGAGAAGCCGCATTACTCGCTCTCGAACAGCGTTTCCGGGAGCGGTGCGTCGAAATCGCGGCCAACGCGAACCTTTCCCCGCATCCGGCCGGGCGTTCGATCAACCGTTATCCGGAACGGCACGAGGCGCGCGACCGGACGACCTCCGCGCGCGATGATGATCTCCTCGCCGGCCTCTGCACGCTCGACGAGCTGTGAAAGGCGCGTCTTGGCATCGTAGATGTTTACCTGTTCGCTCATTGGTCTGATCTGACTAACCCCGACGTCGAGCGATTATTCCGAAAGCTCTGCCATAATCCTTCAATCGTCCATGAGTCGCGAACGCTATGCGGGCTGCTTCGCCGCATCGCGCGCATTAATCGAGTCACGCGATGCATCGCCTCGGCGTCGTTCTTCTTATCGCCTCCTTCACCCTGTCAGGTGACGCTGCTGCGCCGGCGCGAGGCCGGCTTCCGCTCCAGGTGCTGGCCTCGTCCGATGGGCTGCCGAACGATTCGATCACCGCGTTTCACACCGATTCGCGAGGCTATCTCTGGATCGGCACTCTCGATGGCCTCAGTCGCTACGACGGCAGCCGGTTCGTCAACTACACGACCGACGACGGCCTTGGCGACCGGATGATCTGGGCCATCGATGAGGATCGCCACGGAACTGTCTGGATCGCCACTTCCGGGGAGCTCACCGCGATCGCACCGGATGCAACACGTGGCAGCTCGCTGTTCCGGCGCTTCGGCCTGCCGAAAGAGGCTGTCGGCGGCTCGATCGCTTCGCTGCTCGTCGATCGCAACGGAACCGCGTGGGCCGGTTGCGGCTATGACCTCTGCCGCGTGAAGGGATCGCGCCTCGAGATCGACCCGACGTTTCCCAGCAGCAGAGCGCCGGTACTCCGTCTCGCCGAAGGACCGGACGGCAGTCTCTGGGTCGGCACCTCTCGAGCTCTGTACCGCCGAAGGGAAGGCAAGTGGAAACACTACGACGTTGATGTCAGCGACGACAGCCGTGAAATCGGAGGCCTGCTCGTTGACTCGGGCAATCGAGTCTGGGTCAGCTTCGCCTACGGCGTGATCGTCTTCACGCCAGAAGAGACCGGTTCGCAGGAGCGGACGTTGCGGCAGCTCGCAGGAAATCCGGTTCTCCCTGGAGGCGCGTTCGCACTCCCGTCCGAAGGCGAAGCCGTGGCCGTCGAAACTTCCACGCCGACGCCGATCATCTGCCGGACACCTTTCCAATCTCGGGACGACACGGTCTGGGTTCCCTGCTACGACGGAATCTTTCGGATCGCAGGCTCATCGGTCGAGTTCTTCGATACGGCCGACGGACTCCCGCTCGATCTCACCGCCGCTGGCGAAGATCCTGCCGGGCGGCTCTGGATCGGCACGCGCGGCCGCGGCGCATTCCGACTCGTGCGTTCCGGCGCTCGAACCTTCGGACTCGAGCACGGACTCGCGAATGAACGGATCATGTCGCTGTTCGCTTACGACGATCAGACGATCTGCGCGACGAACCGACTCGGACTTTCCTGCATTGCGAACGGCGTGATGCATCACGCGTCGCTCTGGCCGCCCGGCGTCAAGATCCGGGGCTGGGGCTGGAACCAGATCGTAGCGCAACACTCCGATGGCACTCTCTGGTTTGCGACCGGCGAAGGTCTCGTTCGCTGGCCGCGGTTGAAGCGGATCGAAGATTTCGGTGCTGCTGCCCCACTTGCGGTCTATCGAAAGCAGCACGGCCTCGATTCTGACGATGTCTTTCGTGTCTGGATCGATTCCAGAGGAATCGTATGGGCCTCGACGTTCGGACAGAAGCCGCTCTCCCGTGGCGATCCTTCGACCGGCGTCTTCGAGTCTTTTTCTCCCGACGCCGGTTTCCCACATGCGGCACCAACGGCCTTCGCGGAGGATCGTGCAGGAAATGTCTGGATCGGCTTCTACACAGGCGGTCTCGTTCGTTACGCGGATGGCCATTTCGAAACGTTAGAAGCGAACCTGCCGGACGGCTTCGTCCGCGATCTGATGATCGATTCGAAAGGCGGTCTCTGGATTGGTACGACCGAAGGAGTCGCGAGGATCGTCGATCCGACGGCGGACATTGGATCGCTGGAGTCGAAGCAGTACAGCCGCGCCGATGGACTGCCGGGTGACGGTGGCTACTGCTTCGTAGAGATGCCGGACGGAGGCGTCGGAATCGGCTCTCACCGCGGATTCGTCATCCTCGATCCGGACAGTGGCAGCACGGAACCGGTAACGGTGCGCGAGGGTCTGCCCAGCAATGAGGTGACCGTCGCCATGGTTGATCGGAGTGGCGGTTTGTGGCTTGGAACGATCCGTGGCATCGCTCATCTGACGACCGTACCGAAACCGCTGCGATCGCCGCCGCGGCAGCCACGCATCCATTCTGTGACGATCGATGGCATTGCGCTGAGCGTACCCGAGCTGGGATCGACATCTCTGGAAGGAATCCGGATCGAGTATCCGAGCAGACAGCTCGGATTGGGCTTCTCGGTGCCTCAGTTCGACCGCTCCGCGCCGGCGCGCATCGAGTACCGGTTGAACGACAGCGAGTCATGGAGCGCATCGAGCGCACAGGGCATTCTCGTGTTCGACCGTCTCCCGGTCGGAGTTGGGAGTCTCGAACTGCGTGCAGTACTGAGGAACGGACAAACCTCTCCGCCGGCGACGATCTCGTTCGAAGTGATCCCGGCAATCTGGAGGCGGGCCTGGTTCATTGCGCTCACCGTACTGCTCGCCGCTGCACTGATCGTGATCGCGCATCGCCGAAGCGTAGCCCACGCGGTGGCGCTCGAACGGATGCGCACGCGGGTCGCCACCGATCTGCATGACGACCTCGGATCGAGCCTTTCTCGTATCTCGATTCTGAGCGAAGCGGCGAAGCTGAAGCTCCGATCGAATGATGCGGAGCCGATTCTCGACGAGATCGCAGGAAGCGCACGCGGTCTGGTCGATGTGTTAGGAGACGCGATCTGGTCGATCGATCCTCGGCGGGACGACGTGCGCAGCCTGATGCTGCGCGTTCGGCAGTTCGCCGCTCCTCTCTCAGACGCACGCAGCACCTCACTCGATTTCGAAATCTCCGAAGCGGCTTCGCGGATCCCGCTCACTCCGGAGCAACGTCGCGAGGGCTATCTGCTCCTCAAGGAAGCGATCAACAACTCGATCCGCCACGCCAGCGCGAGCTCGCTGGCGCTGAAGGCAGATGTGATGGGCCGTCACGTCATCATCTCGGTGATGGACGACGGAGACGGAATCGTGCTGCCGGCTTCACGGAATGATGACGGTGGGCGCGGACTCACCAGCATGCACACACGAGCCGAACGAGCCGGAGGGCGGCTCGAAGTCGTCTCACGGCCGGGCGGCGGAACGCGCATCTCACTTCTGCTTCCAGTCCAGTAGGACCACATGTTCATGCTATGCAGCCGGACGCCGGAATGCCGACAATGAGATCGAAATGAACGATTCAGTCCAATCGACGAGAGTCGCGGTCGTGGAAGACGATCCCCAGATCCGCGCGGTAGTCCGCCAGATGATCGACGCTGAGGAAGAGTTCCATTGCGCAGGCGCCTACGAGTCTGCCGAACACGCTCTGCGCGCGATAGGGGGCCATCCGGCCGACGTCCTTCTTCTCGACATCCACCTCCCCGGGATGCACGGAAACGAAGCGGTTCTCCTGTTCCGTGAACGCCACCCGGATCTCCGGATCATCATGTTCACGGTGTTCGAGGACGACCGGAGGGTATTCACGTCGATCTGCAACGGCGCCGTCGGTTACGTCCTGAAGAAGACGCCGCCGCCTAAGCTGATTGATGCATTGCGCGATGCGCGCGACGGAGGAGCACCGATCTCGCCCGAGATCGCACGCCGGGTCATCGAGCTGTTCCGGCGCCGTCTCCCTCGGAAGCTTGCGGCCGATCCGCTGACGCCGGCCGAGATCCGTCTGCTGGGGTACCTCTCCGAGGGGTGCAGCTATCAGAGGGCCGCGGAGCGGATGAACGTCTCCATCAACACGATCCGAGACTACGTGCGCTCGACGTACGAAAAATTGCACGTCCATTCGAAGTCAGCCGCAGTCTCGAAGGCTCTGCGCGCTGGTTTGATCTGAGGTGGCAGACGACGGAGATGCGGTCGCGCGGCTCGCGCGATTTCGATGGAGCCTCGTCATCGTTAGCGCTCACGGAGGCTGAATCATGCGTCGCGCCCCGCATGTTCATGCTATGCAAACGGGCACCTTCGCCTGCTTGAATCGTTCGCACCATGAAAATGCGTGCACTGGTTCTCCTGGCGTTGCTCGCCGGCGCGAGCGACTATTTCGCAGGCTTCGCCGGAACGGACTTGATTCTCCCGGCGGTCGGACGCGTCGAGGGA
>DASVLC010000353.1:0-17689 GCA_036385045.1 Thermoanaerobaculia bacterium
AAAGCCATAGGTCGATTGCGGAGGTGGCGACTTCCGCTCGTCGCCTTCAGCGGTCGGAAACGCCGTGGCGCTTTCGAACACCATCGACGACGACATGACGGTGATCTTGACCAGCGGCCCGCCGTCGCGTCGCGTGGCGATCGCAGCGTCGAACGCGGACGCGGTGATCCGTTCATTCTCCGCGAGCAAATCGTACGCGAGCTCGTGAAACAGCGAGATGCCGCCGATGATCGCCGCGCCCGCGAGAAAGTGGTCGCAGTCGCGAAGCAGCTCCCGAAGGAGGTCGACGTTCTTGGCATCGCCTTCGACGAGGCGATAGTGAGGATGGGTGTCGTACGAGCGGGCGACCTTCCCATACTTCGAGAAGTTGTCCACTCCCACGACATCGTGACCTCGAGTAAGCAGCTCCTCGGCGACGTAGCCACCGATGAAGCCTGCCGAGCCAGTGACCAGAACTCTCACGCGAGCATCGTTCCCTTCCCAAAGCTGTTCCAGATGTCGACGACGTGCTGACCATCGCGGAACTGCAGATCGCGGTACTGCGGATGCGGTGCACCGACGATGATGACATCTGACTGCGCGAGCACCTCGTCCAGCGCGATCAGCTGGTCGTCCTTGACATGCGGATCCGTGCAGAAGACCTGCGCTGCCTCGTACTCGAGGATTTTACGCAGCTTGTACGAGAGCGACTCGCGCGGATCGTCGCTGCCAGCCTTGAAGGCCATGCCGAGGATGCCGACCCGCAGTCTGGATAGGTCATGGCGCTCCTTGATCTGACCCACCACAAAGTTCGGCAGACCTTCGTTGATGAGCATCGCCGCATGGCCCAGAGCAAACGTATTCGACGTCGCGGCGGCCAGCTGCATCGTGTCCTTCAAGAGGCATGGTCCAGCGGCGAATCCACCTTTCGGCAGACCGGCCATCCGGGGGTAGTCGCGCGTGAGAGCATCGTAGATTCTGTAAAAGTCGAGACCGTAATCCGTAGCAATCATGAGGAACTGATTGGCCGTCGCGAACTGAATGTAGCGCCACGCGTTCGCAAACACCTTCGTCAGCTCCGCCTCGATAGGCGTGAGATGTACGAGCGCTGGAGCAATCCGTCCGAAAAGCTCTTCCACGACACGTACCGCTTCGTCGTCGCATCCAGACACGACCTGCGGAAGAGCTTTCAACTCCTCCAGCACCTTCCCTTCCGCAACACGCTCCGGGCAGTAGGCCACGTGAATTGCCAGCCCTTCGGCGCGCAGCAGGTCATTGATCTTTTCCGTAGAGCCGGGATACACCGTGCTCCGCAGGATCACACACTGTCCGTCTCGCAGATACGGCACCAGCCCTCTGAAGAAGCGGCGCATCGAGTGGAATGTCGGGTTGAGATGCTCATCGACGGGCGTGCCGATGACCACCACGAGACAGCGGGAACGTGTCACGACCTCTGCGGACGAGGAGAGATGCAGGCGGTTCGGGCCGTCCTGGACACGATGCATCAACTCTTGAGCGCCTGTCTCGCGAAACGGCATCTGGCCGTTGTCGATCTGCTTCAGTGAGGCCTCGTTGATGTCGAAGATGGCGACCTTCAGCCCGTGATCGGCAAACGTCAGTGCGAGAGGCAACCCTACACGACCGCACCCGCCGATGACACAGACATCGAAATGAGGATCAATGAGTTTCATGGACGCTCGATTGATCGAACTATGCCATACATCGTGGTGTCCAGCGCGCGAACTCAGCCGAGAAGTGCCACCCCCAGGGCGAGGGCGAGGACGCTCTCACGTGAGGGGAAGCGTGCGAAACCAGGTGACGAACGAGAACCATGTCTCAGAGTGCGGCGTGACAAAGAACGCAAGCAAAGTCACTGCTGTGCCAATGGCGAAAACATGGAAGTCTCGACGGCCCGGAGTCGCCCGCGGCAATGACCTCGCGAGGCCGACCAGCACGACGCCGCAAAGGGTGAACGCTGGTACCTGATACAGCCACTCGGCTGGTAGTGGCGGAAAGTAGAAACCGGCGATGCGCGCAAGCAACGGATCGAGCAGAGGTAACGCAGTGCATGCCATGAAGCGGCTATGGATCGCGGGCACCGAGCGCCATTTGATGGCAAAGGTCAGTGCCACCGCGAAGATTGCGGTCATCGATAGTGGCAGATATACCGAGTAACCCCATTGCGCGAACTCCTGCGCGTCCATCTGGGCTGCCAGACGATGTGACAGCAGGACGCCGGTCACCACAAACGCCACCCCGATTCCACATGCCGCACGACCAACAATACGGTGGTCGCGCAACCTCCGGCCACGAACCAGCAGCGGTTGGACGACGAGCAGCAGCAACCAGACCACTCCGAGCACTGCGTGCCAGTGTGTGTTGATATCCACCGCACCCAGCCGGGACAGATACCGCGGCCAGAATGCCACCAGAGACAACGCAAGCAGGACAATGGCTGCAAGTGGAAGGCGAATAGCCATAATGGTTCTGGACGCCTGACGGATCCGGCAAGTATAGCGCTCGCGTAGTGGTCGCCAGCAGACTGGAGTCCGTGCAGAGGGAGACTCTGTAGCGCAAGCGTCCTTCTCCGAACTAATCGATGCATCCGGGGGCGGGTGTGTGAGCGGGAGGGGCGGAGCACGGTCGAAGGATCCCCTCCTCGAGCGCCCTTTAGATGCGACGGCCCGTCGCCGTTGTCATCCTCGTTGTCATCCTGAGCGTAGCGTGAGGATCTGGGTGGGCGGGCGGTGCAATGCTCGTGTTTGGCACCGCCCGTCCGCCAGATCCCTCGCTACGCTTCCAATGACAAAGCCGAGACCAGCGCGTGTTCCTGTCATCCCGACCGTAGGGAGGGATCTGGGGGATGGGTGGCGCTAAGCACGTGCATCGCACCGCCCGCCCATCCAGATCCCTCCCTACGGTCGGGATGACAGGCTACTTCGTGTCATCTTTCTCAGTCGCGGCCTTCGCCGTCCCTGGCTCGGGATGACAAGAAGCGAGGTTGCACGCGTTGTGGCGAACTACGGCTCCTCACAGATCGATCGTGTGACCGGCGGCAAGCGCCGTAGGCGCGATTGAGCTTAGCCCAGGACGCCAGTCCTGGGCAGCGCGTGAGCAAATGCAAGTCCCGTAGGGACGATTGAGGCGTCGTCTTCAATCGTCACTACGGGACTGTTGCTGAACGGACGTGTTTCCAGGACTCCGTCCTGGGCTAAAGTCAATCGGGCAGGTCGTCTTTGACACATCGATCGTTCGCGTCATTACCGACCTTCCGCGGTTCCGGCGCGTCGTGCGGGCGAGGACGCCCGCGCTACGCTCTCAACTTGCGGTCCTATGAGTTGGGCGGCATGCTCGGCGGCTCGAGTACCTGGGCGAAGCGAACTTCGAATCCGGCTGGGTCTTTCACGGTGAAGTCACGCAAGCCGTACGCTCGATCTCCGATGGGGGTGGCGACTGCCATTCCTCGCGCCTGGACGTGTTGCCAGACGGCGTCGACGTTGGACACGATGACTCGGACGTTCGTCCAGCGAGGTGCAGTTGGCGCATCGGCGTTCTCCGCTAGGTACAGGTACAGCGTGTCGTATCGGAGAGTCACAAAGGTTGGCGTTTCACGCTCGACCGAAAAACCGAGCGCCTGATAGAAGGCGAGCGCGGGTTGGAGGTTGGGGACGACTACCTCGACGACGCCTTGGGCGGTGAGCTCGCTGCGGGAGCCGAGGATTGTCATGGTTGATCCTAATACCGCTTTCGGCGAGGAGAGCGCGGAAAGTTTACGCCGACCTTCCGCAGTCCCGGCGCGTCGTGCGGGCGAGGACGCCCGCGGTACGGCGGGCGGGGACGCCCGCGCTACTCGCTCACGCGGGGGATGCCTTCGGCATCGGCCTTCGGCTCGGCCTCGGCCCGGCACTGCCCGGCGTCACGTCTTCACGCGTCAGCCCGTCACGTGAGGCTGAGGCCGCGGGTCAGGTAGTCGGCGAAGGTGAGGACGAAGAGGACGGCGAGCCAGAGGAAGGAGGCGATGACGACGATCCAGGTGAGACGGGGCGAATGGATGACGTGCATGAACCAGAGGATGACGACGACGGCTTTCGCGATCGCGATCGCCATGGCGACCACGGTATTGATGGTGTGATTGCCGAGGTCGATGCGGGAGACGGCGACGGTGATGACGGTCAGCACCATGAGGACGCCGAAGACGACGAAGTAGGCCGTCAGCGGCGCCTGGTGGTGCGGCGCGTGGTGCCCGGTGTAGGTCTCGTGGTCGGGCTGGTGATGTTCGACTTGATGAGCCATTCAGTATTCCTCAGACGAGATACAGCAGCGGGAAGAGGAAGATCCAGACAATGTCGACGAAGTGCCAGTACAACCCCATGATCTCGATCGGACTGTAGTACTCGGGACCGAAGTCCCCTCTCCAGGCCCGCCGGATGAAGTAGAGGAGCAGACCCGCACCGATGATCATGTGAAGCGCGTGGAGCCCGGTCATGGAGAAATAGAAAACCATGAACAGCTCGATGCCGCGTGTCAGTGCCGGGTTGGCGTCGACGTAGGTGAATGCCTGTCCGGGGAAGAGGCCGTGATGGATGTGGTCGTAGTACTCGTAGCCCTTCACGCCGACGAAGATCCCGCCTAACAGGAGGGTCAGGACGAGCATCAGCGTCGTGAACTTCCGCTTCGCAGCCTGCGCGCCCCAGACGGCGAGCGCCATGGTGAGCGAGCTGCCGATCAGAACGATGGTGTTCGCGGCACCGATCTGCCAGCTCTGATGCGTGGCGCCGGCGGCCCACGCCTCCGGGTACATCGAGCGATAGACGAAGTACGCGACGAAGATGCCGCCGAAGAAGAGAATCTCCTGAGCGACGAAGAACCACATGCCGAGCGTGGAGGCCTCGTGCTGCTGCCCCATGTCCTCGAAGTGATGCTGGAGAAAGGGGTGATGGTGGTGCTTCGAATCGTCGTCCGGCAACTCCGTCGGAAGTGCCAGATCGTGAAGGGTCGGGTTATTGGGCATGCTGGGTCTCCCGCATCGCCTTGAGGAAGGCGGGATAGTCGTAAGCTTCCCAACTGACGACCGGCGTCTCGTGGAAGTTCTCCTTCGGCGGAGGTGACGACGTCGTCCACTCGAGCCCGACCGCGCCCCACGGATTCACGCCGGCCTTCGGGCCGAACTTCAGCGACCAGATGAGATAGATCATCGGCAGCACGTAGCCGACGGCGAGCACCGTCGCGCCAGCCGTGGATAGAACGTTCAGCACCTGAAACTCCGGCGCGTAGGCGTGATAGCGGCGCGGCATCCCGACGTAGCCAACGAGGAACTGCGGGAAGAATGTCAGGTTAAAACCGATGAAGACGAGCAGTGCCGACAGGCGTGCCCACCATTCGGGATACATCCGTCCTGTGATCTTCGGCCACCAGTAGTGAATGCCGGCCAGGAACGCCATGATCGTTCCCCCGACCATGACGTAGTGGAAGTGCGCCACGACGAAGTAGCTGTCATGAACATGGACGTCGACGCCGAGCGCACCGAGGAAGAGGCCTGTGACGCCGCCGATGGTGAAGAGCCCGATGAAGCCGAGGACGTAGAGCATCGGCGTCGCCCAGGAGACGGACGCCTTGTACATCGTCGCGGTCCAGTTGAAGACCTTGATGGCGGACGGTACGGCGACGAACATCGTCAGGAACGAGAAGATGAGCGCCGCGTAGACCGAGATGCCGGCGACGAACATGTGGTGTGCCCAGACCAGAAACCCGAGGAATGCGATCGCGAGGGAGGAGAAGGCGACGAACTTGTAGCCGAAGATCTTCTTGCGCGTGAAGGCGGCGACGCACTCGGAGATGATCGCCATCCCCGGCAGAATCATGATGTAGACGGCAGGGTGCGAGTAGAACCAGAAGAGATGCTGGTAGAGCACCGGATCGCCGCCGAGGGCGGGATCGAAGATGCCGACCTTCAGCACCCGCTCGACCATCAGCAGGACGAGCGTGATCGCGAGGACCGGCGTCGCCAGCATGATGACAATGCTCGTCGCATACATCGACCAGACGAACAGCGGCAGACGGAACCAGGTCAGTCCGGTCGCCCGCATCCGGTGCGTGGTCACGAGGAAGTTCAGCGCGGTCAGGATCGACGAGAAGCCGGTGATGAAGGCGCCGGCGGTCGTTAGAAAGACCTTGGTATTCGAGTACTGCGTGGAGAACGGCGTGTAGAACGTCCAGCCTGTGTCGACGCCGCCGGTGATGATTACGACGACGCCGAAGATGCCGCCGGCCATGTAGATGTACCAGCTGAGGAGATTGAGCTTCGGGAAGGCGAGATCTTTCGCCCCGAGCATGATGGGGAGGATGAAGTTCCCGATGACCGCGGGAATTGCGGGAATCAGGAAGAAGAAGATCATCACGATGCCGTGGAGCGTGAAGAACTTGTTGTAGGTATCCGAGGTCAGCAGATCGCCTTCGGGTGTGAGGAGCTCGAGGCGCATCAGGAACGCGAAGATCCCGCCGACGAAGAAGAAGATCGTGACCGAGAAGAGATAGAGGATGGCGATCCGCTTGTGGTCCTTCGTCAGGAGCCAGGAGAGTACGCCGTACTCGTCGTTGAGATAGTTCCGCTTCGCCGTGGCAGTCGGCTCGATTTGCGGATCGTCGTCGTAGGTCGTAGTGGTCATCGTTCGTTCTTACCTATTGATTCGTGGCGGTCGCTGGCTGTGGGTCGGCGACGGGAGCGGCGGCTCCGGCTGCGGGCGGCTGCGAACCTTCGGTCCCTGCACCGGCTGCGGGGACGGCACCCGCGGAAGTCTGCATCGACTGCGCGGACTCGACGCCAGGCACCTGCGGCGTCGTCACGTCGGCCAGCGACTTGATGTAGGCGAGCAGACGGATCAGGTCTTCCTCGCTCACCTGCCCCTGGAAGGTCGGCATGAGCGGCTGGAAGCCTTTCACGATCTTCGCCGTCGGATTGAGGATCGACTCGCGGATGTAGTTGTCATCCGCCGTGACGGTGCGGTTGTCGGAGAGCAGTACAGGTTTTCCATAGAGGCCATGGAGGACCGGACCGCGTGCGGTCGCATCGCTCGTGTGGCAGGTATTACAGGCGAACTTCTGGAAGAGCTGTTCGCCCTGCGATGCGAGAGAGCCTTCAGTGCCGCCCGCGAGCCACCGCTGATACTCGGTCGGCTCCATCACCTCGACCCAGCCGATCATCCCCGAGTGGAGCGTGCCGCAGTACTCCGCGCAGAAGAGGTGATAGCGGCCGGTCTTCGTCGCGGTGAACCACATCGTGCGGTAGCGGTTCGGCAGCACGTCCATCTTGACGCGGAAGTCGGGCACCCAGAGGCTGTGAATCACATCCTCGGACGCCATGGTGATCTTGATCGGACGGTTGACCGGGACGTGCAGCGTGTTGATCTCGCGCTGGCCGGTCGGATGCTGGAACTTCCACATCCACTGGCGTCCGGTCGCATAGACCTCGAGCGCGTTCTCGGGGACGCGGTGGATCTTGAAGTAGACCCAGGCGCCCCAGACGAAGATCCCGATGAAGATGATCGTCGGGATGATGATCCACAACGCCTCGAGAGCGGCCGGCGGCTCCTGCTCCTGAGCGAGCTCGTTGTCGGGACGGCGCCGGTACTTGATCGCGAAGTAGAAGATCACGAGCCAGATGAGCAGCGACACGCCGCCCGTGACAACCACCAGGAAGAGGTAGAGGTTGTCGACGTGCGCAGCGACGCTGGACGCCTGCTCGGGAAACAGAGGGAAATCGAGAACCATCATCGTTCAGTCTCGGACGGTGACCCGTCGTCCTTCGGACTCGCGGCGGCCGGAGGATTTCCGGCATCACCCGAGTCGGCATTCGAATCACCCATCGCGGCGGCGGCAGCGCGGATTGCCTGCCGCTCCTTGCGGAACAGCACAAAGATGAAGCCCATGAGGGCAATCAGCGTCGTTACTCCGCCGACGCGTGCGAACAGCATTGCGTTCTGGCTGTACTTGCCGGTAGTGGGGTCGTAGTGAAAGCAGAGCAGCAGAAACTGATCGGTGGCGGTGCCGATCTTCCCGCTCGACGCCTCGACGATTGCGAGGCGCAGATCGCGCGGTTTGTACTCGAACCCGTAGAAGTAACGCGACGTCCTCCCGTCCGGGGTCAGCACGAGAATCGCCGCGCCGTGAGCGAACTGGTCGGTCCTGCTGTCGTATTCGTACTGGAATCCGACCGCCTCGGTCAGCTTCTCGATCGAGTGCTCGTTCCCCGTCAGAAAGTGCCAACCGTCGGAAGAATGAAGCCGGCCGTAGCGGCGCAGGTACTTCTCTTTCTTCTCGGCGGCGGCTGCTGCCTTGTCCCGAGGATCGATGCTCACCGTGATGACGTCGAACTCCTTGCCGATGTCGAACTTCAGGTGAGTGAGGCTCGTCGTCGTCCCTTCGAGCACCATCGGGCAGAGCATCGGGCAGTTGAAGTAGACGAAGTTGAGAAGAACAGGACGGCCCTTGCCGAACAGCTCGCGGAGACGGACAACCTTCCCCGTCTCGTCGCGGAACATCAGATCGAGGGGGATCTGCGTGTCGAGTTTCTGTGCAATCGAAACGTTAGGCGGAACCTGCCCCATTGCGCTCGACGTCTGCGCCTGCGCGCCGGCAGCCAGCATTACGAAGACGAGAGGAAGAAGACGAAGCGTTCTCACTGCTGCGCTCCTCCGGGTGGCGGCGGGGTCGTCTCCAATGGGGCTGGAGCCGTTCCATCAGGCAGCTGTGGAGTCGGGGCTGACGTCGTGGGCGTCACCTCGGCCGGGAGTGTTCCGCCGGCCGGGGGAATCAATTCGCTGCTGCCGGTCTGCACACCCGCAGCTGAGAGGGCGACACGGGTGACGAAGATCTCTTTGGCGCGGTCGATCGGAATCCGGACCGATCCCTGCTGCTGGTTGACCCAGCCGTAGCTCTGCAGCTGTGCTTCTTCGCGGGCTTTCATCTCATCCAGATCGCTGGCGGGCGTATCCAGGTAAGGAGCAACCTGAGACCCGCTCGGGTCGACCTTGGGAAACGGCTGCAGCAGCGGCTGATTGCGCGGCACGCCGTAATCGGCCGGTCGCGCAATCGCGGTCTGCGGTGCCTCGGCGCGCCGATTCTCCGCCGCCACGAAACCCTTGTAGAGGTACCAGACGATGATGTGGCTCAGGATGGCAAAGATGACGAAGATGATCATCGCCCACCAGAGCGGGCGCACCGGGACGTCGGAGTGCTCGTGATGCGTCTCCGGATTGAACAGGTCGTCGTCTTCGTATCGGATTTGCTCAGGCATTGCGGGTCAGCGCCCCCTCGCGGATGGCCTCATCGACCCAGGTCTCGTGAATCGGAATGATGGTCTGTCCCTTGAGCTGGCCGATGAAGGCCCAGAGCCAGATACCGCCGATACCGAGGAAGGCGAAGAGGGTGATCCAGGAAATGTGGAACTGCTCGCCGTAGTGGGCCGGTGCGACGAGCCAGTAGATGTCGACGAAACGCATGGCCAGCAGGATCACCGTGACGATGGCGATCGTCCTGGGCCGGTCCTTGATGGCGCGCATCAACAGCATGAAGAACGGAAGGAAGAAGTGAAAGATGATCAGGATGACGGCCATGACGCCCCAGCCGTCCTGCATCCGTTTGACGTAGTACGGCGTTTCTTCCTTGATATTGCCGTACCAGATGAGCAGAAACTGCGAGAAGTTCGTGTACGCCCAGAGCATCGTGAAGGCGAGCATCAGGTTGCCGAGATCACGAAAGTGAGACGGCTTCAACACGTCCGCCATCGCCTTGTTATCGGAAAGCAGCGTGAGAAAGAAGGTCACGAATGCGAACGCTGAGAGGCCTGCGCCGATCGTGAACGAGATGCCGAACATCGACGAGTACCAGTGCGGCTCGAGCGACATCACCCAGTCGACCGAGGCGAGCGTCAACGTCAGAACGATCATCAGCAGACCGATCGCACTCCACTTGCGGCGAGCAAGCTCGGTGTAGGGTGATTTCGTCTTCGCGAAATCGAGAGAGAGCGCCCGCAACCGCCAGGCGAACAGGGTCCAGAGCGCGAAGTAGATGAGCGCCCGGATGATCCAGCCGGTCGGATTGAGCCAGAGCTGTTTATGCTGGAGATGGTGATCGGCAGCCATTACATCGGCGTTCGCCCAGATATAGATGTGGCTGAGGCCCAGCACGATCGGGACGCCGAAGATGAGGAAGAGCGGGATGATGCGAGCGGCGGCTCCGAGGGGACGGCGAATCAGAACGCCCCACTCACCGCCGGTGACGTACTGCAGCATCAGGATCGCAAGTGCACCCGCTGAGATGAGGAACCAGAAGACGAACGGAGCGAGCCAGGCGCGGAAGAACTCCGGGCCATTGGTCAGATAGCCGACGAGCGAGCCGGCGAGGCCGATTACGCCGATCACCAGCGCGGGCATCTGAACGCGGGCGACTCCGGTCGCGTGCGGGCGGGTCTGTGGATCGGCAGCCATCAGTGAGACCCTCCCCCATGAGTAGCTGCCGGCGTGCCGGCCGGTGCATTCAGCTTCGGCAGATCGGCCGCCGGGATATCGGCGACGGTCGCGTTCTGGCTGAGCTGGAGTGCACGGATGTAGGCGACGATTGCCCAACGGTCCTGTGCGGAGATCATCGTGCGGTAAGGCGGCATCGCGCCGAATCCATTTGTCATGACGTCGAAGTAGTGTCCTGTCGTCGCAGCGCGGAGCGTCTCGCTGTGAAACGACGTCGGCCTGCGGAGGCCGCGCGCGGGGATCATCCCCGCTCCGTCGCCGATCCGGCCGTGACACGGCGCGCAGTAGATGTCGTAGCGCTGCTGCCCACGATCGACGAGCTCGGCGGTTACCGCCATCGGAAATCCGTCAGCCACCTGGCCATTCACCTTGCCGGTGTCAAAGAACGGATTCGTCGACAGCTCGCCGCGGGCAACCGTCCCGGCAAGACGCGGGCGTGCGGACATGCCGTCCTCGAAGAAACTGCTCGCCTCGAGCGGGTCGTATCGCGGCTGGTTGGCCATCTTCTGCTGGCAGGCACCGAACGCGAGAAGAATCAGAACGCAGAACGCCGATCGCGACGCGAGGAACCTCGAAGCACGACCCAGGTTCACGCCTCGGTTCTCCACGCAAAGCGGACGGCTACCACGGAACATCGGTCACCTCACGTGGGCCGAGCGTCTCGAGGAAGCGTCGTGCCTCTTCGGGCCTGAACTTCGGATCTCGCGCCTGAATGACGAGGAAGAACTTGTCACGCGACGCCGAGTCGAAGCGGCGCACGTTGAAAACGGGGTGATAGGGCATCGGCAGACCATTGAGAGCGAGCATCCCGAGTACGGCACCGAGTGCCGCCAGCAGGATGGCGCATTCGAACGCGATCGGAATCCAGGCCGGCCACGAGTTGAGCGGCTTGCCTCCGATGTTCAGCGGGTACGCGATGACGCTGGCGTACCAGCACATGAAGAAACCGCCGAGACCTCCGAGCACGCCCATCGTCAGGACGATCGTGGAGAGTCGTGACTTGTGGAAGCCGATCGCCTCGGCGAGACCATGAATCGGGAATGGGGAGAAGGCGTCGATCGACGTGTAGCCCGACTCGCGCGCCTGATTGGCCGCGGTAAGCAGCGTCTGAGGATCGTTGAACTCCGCGATGACGCCGTACAGACCTTCTCTGATCTTTCCGATCGCCATGTCAGTGCGCCTCCTCGTGCTCGGGATGCGTCTGCGCCTCGGGGAGCATCGTCCGCATCTCGAAGATCGAGATCATCGGCAGGAATCTCAGGAAGAGGAACAGGAGCGCGAAGAACAGGCCGATCGACCCGACGAAGAAGCTCCAGTCCCAGAACGTACCGTGGTACATGCCCCACGACGACGGCAGGAAGTCGCGGTGCAGTGATGTCGGAATGATGACGAATCGTTCGAGCCACATGCCGACGTTCACGAACATCGCGACGACGAACAGCCAGAACGTGCTCGTCCTGAACCGCTTGAACCACATCAACTGCGGCGCCAGACCGTTGCAGATCCAGAGCGCGACGTACATCGAGGCGTACGGTCCGGTTGCTCGGTTCTTGAGCATGTAGGTCTCGAAGATGTTTCCGGAGTAGAGACCGTAGAACCACTCCATCGCGTACGCATAGACGACGATGAGCCCTGTCGCCAGCAGAATCTTTCCCATGTTCTCGAGATGCTTCATGGTGATGAAGTCCTCGAGCCGGAAGAACTTTCGTGCGGGAATCGCGAGAGTCAGAACCATCGCGAATCCGGCGAAGACCGCCCCCGCGACGAAGTACGGCGGGAAGAACGTCGCGTGCCATCCAGGGATCTGGGCGACCGCGAAGTCGAACGAGACGATCGTGTGGACCGAGAGCACCAGTGGCGTCGAGAGGCCGGCCAGCAACAGGTAGGCATGCTCGTAGCGGTACCAGTGCTTGGCCGAACCGCGCCATCCGAGCGCGAACATCCCGTAGGCTCGCTTGACCCACAGCTTGTTCGCGCGATCGCGCAGGGTTGCCAGATCGGGAATCAGCCCGACATACCAGAACAACGCGGAGACGGTCGCGTACGTCGAGACCGCGAAGACGTCCCACATGAGCGGGCTGCGGAACTGCGGCCACAGACCCATGGTGTTGGGATACGGGAAGAGCCAGAAGTCATACCAGGGGCGACCGGTGTGGAGCGCGGGATAGAGACCGGCGGCCGCGACGGCGAAGAGCGTCATCGCCTCAGCGAACCGGTTGATCGAAGTGCGCCACTCCTGGCGGAGGAGCAGAAGAATCGCGGAGATCAGGGTGCCGGCGTGACCGATGCCGATCCACCAGACGAAGTTGATGATGTCGAAGCCCCAGCCGACAGGGTGATTGATGCCCCAGATGCCGACGCCCTTGCCGATGAGCACAGCCATCGAGATGGTGAGGATTCCGACCCCGCCGAGCGCGAAGAGGAAGCCGAGCAGCCATCCGATCGGCGTTCGCTTCCGAAGGACGATCGTGGAGATGTGATCGGTGACCGTCGAGAACGAGTGTCCCGGCTCGATCGTCGGCACCGGGATGAAGCGCTCCGGAATCCGCTCGGCCTGCGATTCGGGACGTAACTCGTGAACCGGTTTTTCGTCTTTCGCCATCAGTGGTGATCCGTATCGGGCTCGACTGCCGGGGTGATCTCCGGGTTCGGGTTCCGGATGTTCGCGAGATAAGTGGTCCTTGGGCGGGTCTGCAACTCGGCGAGTAGTGCGTAGTTGGTCGGCTCGGCCTTCAGCTGCGCGACGTGGCTCGTCTTGTCATTCATGTCGCCGAAGACGATGGCCTGAGTCGGGCACGCCTGCTGGCAGGCGGTGACGACTTCACCGTCACGTACGCGACGCCCTTCCCTCTCGGCCTCGATTTTCGCCTTGTTGATGCGCTGGACGCAGTAGGTGCACTTCTCCATGACGCCGCGGGTACGAACGGTGACGTCGGGATTGCGCATCGGCTTGAGAGCCGGTGTGTCGTAGTCGGCGTAGTGGAAGAAATTGAAGCGCCGCACTTTGTACGGGCAGTTGTTCGAGCAGTAGCGCGTGCCGACGCAACGGTTGTAGGTCATGTCGTTGAGGCCGTCGTCGCTGTGCGACGTCGCAGCCACGGGGCAGACCGGCTCACACGGTGCGTTCTCACACTGCATGCACGGTACGGGCTGGTGGAAGACCTGGGGGTCATCCGGATCGCCGCGGTAATACCGATCGATCCGCAACCAGTGCATCTCACGCTCACGCGTGACTTCTTCCTTACCGACGATCGGAATGTTGTTCTCGGCCTGACAGGCGATCACGCAGCCGTTACATCCGGTGCAGACGCTCGTGTCGATGACCATCGCCCACGCGTGATTGTTGCTGTAATCCCAGTCGGGGTAGAGCGACTCATCATGCTCTCCCGGCCGCGAACCGAGCTGCCCGACATGCGCGAAGTCAGGGTTCTTCTGGAACGCCTCGAAGCTGGCGGAACGGATGATGCCACGCTCGCCGACCACCTTCGGATCGATCGACTGATGCTCCTGGGTGCATGCGACCGGATACGTCGGGCCGGCAGCCATCGTGATTCGTGCTCCCGAGCCGCCGTGCAGCGCGTCGGAGAATCGCATTGGGTACGTGTTGAATCCGACACCGTTACCGACCTTGCCGGCGAGCTCGCGGCCGTAGCCGAAGTGGATGGTGGCGACATCCTCTGCATGACCGGGGACGATCCAGATCGGCAGACGCATCGAGACGCCGCGATACTCGACTTCCGCGAAGCGTGTCTCTAGGTTGTTCGAAAGCTTGTCGCGCTCCTCGGCGGTGAACCCGAGTTTGTCGGCCGTTCGCGGACCGACGAGCAGGACGTTGTCCCACGTGATCTTCGTCTGCGGTTTCGGCAGTTCCTGAAGCCAGCCGTTGTTCGCGAAGCGCCCATCCCAGATCGTCGGATCGTGCCGCAGCTCAATCTCGATTCCTCCGGCTGGAGTTGTTGCGGTCGAAGCTGGAGGTGCCGACGCGGCGGCAACAGCGGGCTGCGGCGCCGACCCGGCGATCACGCCGTCGTGGAGCCACTTGCGCCAGCTCTCTTCCGTCGCACCGCGACCGAACCAGTAGGAACGCACCGCCTGATACGAGGCCTGATCGAGACCTCCGATCAGGGCACCGACAACCTCGTAGGCGGAGCGTCCGTTGTAGAGCGGTGCGACGAGCGGCTGCGCGATCGACACAGTGCCGTCATGACCACGGAGATCGCCCCAGGTCTCGAGCCAGTGTGTCTCCGGAACGTGCCAGTGGCTGCGCAGCGAGGTCTCGTCGTAGTAGGGCGAGAGGTGCGCGCGGAACGGGACCTTCTCGTAGGCACGGGTGAAGTTCAGATCGGCCGGAGCGTCGAAGACCGGATTGCCTCCGAGGACGATCAGCCCGCGGACCGCTCCCGACTCCATGTCGCGAACCAGTTCCTGGATCGAGGCGAGCTGGTTGACCGGCGCGACCTCGATCGACTCGATGAGGCGAACGGCGGTGCCGATGCTGCCGAGCTGCGTGTTGATTGCGTGAGCGAGCGCGTGAACGACGGCCGGCTGCTCGTCTCCGGCGATGACGACGGCGGTGCCGCGATGCGCCTGCAGATCGCGAATGAGCGACTGGACTTTGGCAACCGCTTCGGCGCTGAGCTGCGGCTGCGCTCCTCCACCGCCGAGACCGGCGAGAATCGCACGGGCAACGCCCTCCATCTGCGAGGGACGGATGGCGATGCGGTGGTCGGCCACTGAGCCGGTGCTCGACATCCCCGACTCGACGGCGTAGAGCCGGTTGACGGATTGTGTCGTGTTCCTGCGGACCCGGCGCTGCGACATGAAGTCGCGGGCGTAGCGAAGATGCCCCGGTCCGTCGCCGAGAAAGTCCGAGCCGAGAGAAACGACGACGGTGGCTGCGGTAAAGTCGTAGACGGTATCGAGGTAGCGGCCGAACGCGAGACGCGAGCCTTCGCGCACGTTGTCACGGCTCACCGCTTCCCACTGATGCCACTTCATCCCGGGATAGAGGGCGAGAAGCGACTGGATCTGCGCACCGAGCGAAGGCGAGGTAATGGTCTGCGTCAGGATGCGGAGGCTCGCGCCGTTCGACTCGGCTTCTTTGAGCAACGGCTGAACAGCGCCGATGAAATCGCCCCAGGTTGCGGTATCGCCCATCTTGCGGACGACCTGCGAGCGGTCTGGATCGTAGAGACCGAGAACGGATGCCTGCATGAAGGCATCACTCGCTCCGAGGCTGGAAGGATGCTCGGGATTCCCCTCGATCTTCGTCGGGCGAAACTGATGACTCTCGACGAGGACCCCGGTTCCGACTCCACCGAGCGGCATCACGCTGGCGAAGTAGATCGGCTTACCGGGAACGAAGTTTTCCGGCTGATTCACGTAGGGAACGATCGCGTCCGCGGGGCGGCTGCAGGCCGAAAGGCCGGCCATCGCGACCGAAGCACCCATCAGCTTCATGAAGTCGCGACGCCCCACGCCCTTCTGGAGCGGGATCGCCTGCTGGGGAAACTCGTCCTGGAAGAAGTCATCGAAGGCGTCACTGCGTGACAGCTCCTCGAGACTGCGCCAGTACTCCTTCCCGCGGAGATCACCGATCCGCGAGCGGAACTCTGTGTAGTTCAGTGTCTTGCTCATTCGCTTTTCTCAGTCGTCCGCCGGCTCGCCGCCAGCCGGTGACACTAGTAGTGGCACGCGGAGCAGTGCGTCTTGTTCTTGACGCCGTACAGTTTGACGAGCTCCGGTCCGAGAACGGACTGGTTCTTCGGGACGTAATTCATGTTGAAGACTTCTTCGCGCGGCCGGATGAACTTCTCGGGTGCCCGATGACAATCGAGGCACCACTCCATCGTGAGCGGCGACGCCTGATAGACCAGGTTCATCCGGTCGATCGGCCCATGGCACGAAGCGCAGCCGATTCCCTTAGTCACGTGAATGCTGTGGTTGAAGTGAACGTAATCCGGAAGTCTGTGGACCCGGCTCCAGACAATCGGGCGCCCGCTCTGAAAGCTCTCCCGGACCGGGGCGAGCATCTCGGCGTTCGTCCAGATCTGAGAGTGGCAGTTCATGCAGGTCGATGTAGGCGGGATGCCTGCGAAGCTCGAAGTCTCCACCGAGGTATGGCAGTAGCGGCAGTCGATTCCAAGACCACCGACATGGTGCTGATGGCTGAATGGAACAGGCTGCTCGCGATGCACTCCCTGATTCGTGACATAGGGTGAACGGACGATGCCGCCGATCACCCAAAGGACGAAACCAGCGATGAAGATCGCACCAAAAATGGTGACGCGAGAGAGCGTATTGGCACTACGGTGGAAAATCTGCGCCATCGAGGCTGCTACCGTCCGGTGTCGAGAATTTCAATCAGAGAAGGGGCAGTGCTGACTGCCGCGGGCTGACCGCACACGGGTACCCGCAGCGGAGGGCCATCATATTCAAAAACGCCGGTGACGCAAGGGGAGCATCCTCAGTGACCTGCAACACAATCACGCATGAGCACGTCGAACTGGCCTCACCAGGGTCAACCGAACGCGGCACGCGTGAACCGTAATCATCGGCGAGATTTGAAACAGAGTGCTTCACATCCGCGAGACGCCTCCGGAAACGACGAGCGCCATGATGCTGGCGCTGTCGGCCGCGAGCGGCTCGACCCGCTCCCTCGGCACGACGAGCAGACAGCCATCCCACGTGTAGGAGAACGGGATGTAGACGGCAACATCGCCGGCCATACCCAGTGAGGAGAGATCCTCCTGCGTGATGAAGCCGAACGTTCGAATCCCATCGCCAACGGTAACGGCGACCGGCCGGTCGAAACGCCTCTTATTTCCGACGAATGCCTCCAACAGGTCTTTGATTGCGGCATAGACGATCCGGACAATCGGCGCCTTGGTGAACATTTTCTCGGTCAGCAGGAAGAACTCCCGGCCGACGAAGTTGCCGGCGAGGGCGCCGATCAGCAGGATCGCTGCGACGATGATCACGATCCCGAGGCCGGGAACCTGCAGCTGGAGAAGTCTGTCGAGAAACAGGAAGGTCTGGTAGAGAAGATAAACCGTCACCGCGATCGGGACGACGATCACGAGCCCACGTAGAAAGTTCTTGATCAGCCAGTTCATTGAGCCGCTCCTGAGGTGGAGGAACGATACCCGCTTTCGCGAATTGAGAATTGAGAATTGAGAATTGAGAAT
>DASVLC010000354.1:0-9681 GCA_036385045.1 Thermoanaerobaculia bacterium
CAGGAAACGTATGCGTCGCCCAGGAGTAAGGACCAAACGACCGCACACTCGATGCTTCGATGCCGGCGGCACCCGCGGCTCGCGGCACGAAGCTGAAGACCTTGTGGAAGCCGAGCCAGATGATCAGCCCGAACAGAACCATGACCGCCGGTACGGAGAGGAAGACACGGCGGTGTGCCAAGCCCCATCGCAGCACCCGCTCGTAGTAGTGCTCGAACAGGAAAAATGGAGCGAGGAGTCCGACGACGAGCAGAGCGACGAACAGCAGGTTCGACACGAATGAGCGCTGCGCGCCAAGAGGCTCCCAGACGTAAGCCAGCGCCCAGATCACGGCGAGTGCCGCCGCGAAGCTCCCTGCCGCGGCATTTCTTCCCTGAAAGCGGGCCGGCAGTCTGGCGCCCCAGAGACGATAGGCCGCCAGCAGCGCGAGAGCGAGTCCGCCACCCGCGGCAATGATCCAGCCGAGGACGAGACTCACGACCAGAATGACCACCCCGGCGCCGAGGAGTACGCTGTCGCCGGCCTGCCCGCTCCATCGTGGGGCGCGGCGCGTGCCGTCCGGCCTGTGTCGCTGCGCAATCAGCACGTAAAGCACGACCGGCACGACGGTCAGCGCAATCAGCACCGCGGCGATCAGAACGAATGTCTTGGTGTAGGCGAGGGGAGTGAACAGCTTCCCTTCCGCTCCGGTCATCGCGAAGACCGGCAGGAACGAAATGACGGTCGTTGAAACGGCGGTAAGCACCGCCGAGCCGACCTCGGTCGTGCCGCGGTAAACGACGTTGAGCCGCGATTCCTCTTCGGGCGCCTCCTCGAGATGCTTCAGTACGTTATCGGAGACGATGATCCCCAGGTCGACGATCGTCCCGATCGCGATCGCGATCCCGGCGAGAGACACCACGTTCGCATCGACGCCGAACGCCCGCATCGACATGAACGTCACGAGCACTGCCAGCGGCAGCATCGCACTGATGAGAAGCGACGTGCGCAGATGCATCAGCACGATGATGATCACGATGACCGTCACGAGAATCTGCTCCAGGATGGCGTCGTTGAGCGTCCCGAGGGTCTCGTGAATCAGTCCGGTGCGGTCGTAGAACGGCTGCACCGTGAGCTGGCTGGTCGTAATCCACTCCGGCCATTCGGCCGCTGGTGTGCGTCGCAGCCACTCGAGCCAGGCATCCTGGTCAAGGGACGCCTCCTTGAAGGCATCGAAACCGTGACGTGCGGCGAGATCGCCGACCTCGATCCGTGTGGTACGCGTCCAGTCGACGACCGCTCGCACCGGCATGCCCGGCTTCAACTCTTCGATCCGCGCCTTGACGTTCGAGATCGCCTGCAGCGGGTTGTACCCTTCGCGTACGACGACCACACCGCCGACCGCCTCCGCGCCCCCGCGGTCCAGTGCTCCGCGGCGCTCCGCAGGGCCGAGCGAAACAGTGGCGACATCGGCCACACGCACCGGCGTTAACGCGGAGCCGGTACGCACGACTGCCGCCCCGATATCGTCCACGCTCTTGATGAATCCCGTTCCGCGGATCACATACTCGACGCGATTGATCTCCGTCGTACGTGCACCGATGTCGAGATTGGAATTGCGCACCGCGTCGAACACCTCGGCGAGCGACACGCCGGCTGCGCGTGCGGCGTCGGGATCGACGTCGACCTGATACTCGCGGACATAACCTCCGGCCGACGCGACTTCGGCGACGCCTTCGGCGGCCAGCAGTCCGTAGCGGACGTAGTAGTCCTGCACGGAACGCAACTCGTGCAGGTCCCATCCGCCTGCCGGCCTGCCTCGAGGATCGCGGCCCTCGAGCGTGTACCAGTAGACCTGCCCGAGTCCCGTCGCGTCGGGACCGAGTCCCGGCTGCACACCGGTTGGCAGCGTGCCGGGAGGCAGGCTGTTGAGCTTCTCGATGATCCGGCTGCGCGCCCAGTAGAACTCGATGTCTTCATCGAAGATGACGGAGATCGTGGAGAAGCCGAACATCGAGGTCGAGCGAACGTCGCGTACACCCGGCAGTCCGAGCAGCTGGACGGTGAGGGGATAGGTGATCTGATCTTCGACGTCACGTGGCGAACGCCCCATCCAGTCGGTGAATACGATCTGCTGGTTCTCGCCGAGGTCGGGGATCGCGTCGACAGCGACGGGGTTGCGGGTAAGCCAGTCCGTCTCCCAGTCGAATGGCGCCACGGCGATTCCACCGAGCACGACCACGACCGTAGCGATGGCCACGACGAGGCGCTGCTCGAGCACGAAGCGGATCAGTCCCGCGATGATCCCGGGACGACTGTCGGTGATTCTTTCGTCTTCGTTCATCGCCTAACCCGCTACCTTTCCCTGGATCTCACCGCAATCGAACATGGCGGCACCCCAGTACGGGTTCTCGACCTTTTCGACTCGTGTGAGCCACGAGCCTTCGCGCCCCTCCACCATCGGGCACATCGCGCGGAACAGCGGTCCGACCTGATCCGACGGAAAAGCACGGACCGTACTCTCGAGCGATACGCTGAGCGGCAGAAGCTCCTTTCGCTGGACGGCGATGTCCGATGCAGCAGCGATAGCGGCTGCACGGGTAGTCAGTTCCGAACGCGCCCGGCTCCATTGACCGGCGGCCGCCCCGCTCAAGTCTCCGAGCTGTGCGGTTTTCAGCGTTGTCTCGAGTGTTCGGGCAGCCCGCTGGGCGGCTGGCGCGTCGTCGCGCGACAGTGCGACAGTTACGTTGAGGTAAGCGGCAACGATCTGCTCGAGTTGTCTGCCGGCAGCGGGCGACAGGCTCGCCGCGGCTGGCGCTGGCGATTCCGGAACCGTGAGGCTGACAGCGGGATTCATCATGCTCGGACGTCCGCGGATCTGCAGCTCCGAATCGATCTTGAAGGCGCCGTTGACGACGACGAGTTCTCCCTCCGTCAGTCCGGACACGACCTCCCAGTACGCCCCCTTGCGCTCGCCGAGCGTGACATCGCGCGCTTCGAATGTCGGCTGCTCCAGACCAGGCATCTGCACGTAGACGACGGCGCGACGTCCTGTGACGAGCGGCGCACTCGCGGGAATGACGAGTGCCGCATCCGCGGACGGAACACCTCCGCCGAGGCCGCGTACCAGCATCCCGGGCTTCAAGCGGGAGCCGGGATTCGCGACCTGAACGCGAACACTTGCGGTTCTACTTCCTGAGTCGACCACCGGATCGATGAAGGAGATCGCGCCGCTGAACGTCTCACCGGGAAACGCCTCGACGGTGAATTGCATAGGGGTGCCGACTCGGAGGCGGGCGAGGTCGCGCTCATAAGCTTCGAACTGCGCCCAGACGCGGCTCAGTCCCGCCACGCGCATCAGTCGGGCGCCCGGCATCAGCCATTCGCCCTGGCGGGAGGCAAGATCCGAGATGACGCCGTCGGCCGGACTGTGTACTGAAATCGTTCGCAGCGGCTGGCCCGTCTGAATGATCCGATCCACCTGTCCGCGAGTAACGCCTAACGTGAGGAGCTGCGAGGCGGCGGCCTCCGCCAGGTCGGCCATACCGCCGGCCGCTGCCGCGCGCCGTGCCTGCAGAAGTTCCTGAGATGCGGCAACGAGAGCGGGACTGTAGATATCCGCCAGACGCTGGCCGCGACTTACTGCCGCATTCTCGAAGTTGACGTAGAGCCGTTCGATCTGACCCTCGGTTCGCACGAAGACATCGTTGACCTGCGTGTCGTCGAACCCGATCGTGCCGGAGAGTCGCACCTCGCCACTCACATCACCCACATCGAGCCTGGAGACAGGCCAGACCTGGACGCCCATCAACGCCGCTGCCCGCTCGCTCACGGCCAGTCGCGCCTGGTCGCCGCCGCCAAAGTCGTCGTCGTTCGTCTGAATCGGAATCAGAGCCATCCCGCAGATCGGGCAATTGCCCGCGGCTGGCTGCCGGATCTGCGGATGCATCGAGCAGGTCCAGATCGTTGCTTCGTTCTCGGTGTCGCCTGCGCCGGCGGCGCGTACTCCATCGCCTTCGTCGTGCGGGGGACTGGAACGGCTGAGCAGCGTCGAACCGATGAGCAGTCCGACCAGTAGAACGAGAACATAAGGAAAGAAACGCCTGAAGCCGTGCGGCGCTGCGTCCCAGCGGCGCCGGAGCTCCTCGGTGAAGTTGTTCATCTTTTCGTTCATGGACGTGTCTCCATCGCCGGCTTCGATGCGCCGTCGATCGATGAGATGCCACCGGTTGCAGCGTCGAGACGTGCGGTCAATTCGGCCGCCCGCACGCGCGCCATGATCAGATCGAGCTCGACTTCGAGGGCCATGCGCTGAGCCTCGAGCAGTTCGAGGAAGCGCATCATGCCGGCCTGATATCCGCTGATGCTTGCATCGAGCGTCTGGCGGATCTCCGGTCGCAAAGTGTTCTCGTAGACGTCAATTCTTCCGCGGACGCGCTCGAGCTGGCTCGCCACGTCGTTGCGCTCGGACTCGAGCTGGAGTGCAGCGTTCGTCGTCTCGAGCTCGCGTTGCGTCGCGCGTAGTTCGGCTTCACGGATGCTGGCTCGGATTCCTCCGCGCCACAGTGGCAGCATGACGCCGACCGCAGGCATCACCGGTTCGAGGCCGTACATCCTGTCGAAGGCCATCTTCGAGAGATTCAGATTCACACCGACGGTGAACTCCGGCCGAAGCATCGACCGGTTCATCTCCGCCATCGCTTCCTCGGCGTCCTGCATCGCGCGCCCGGCGCGAAGCATCGGATGCGAGCTGATCCCTTCGCCGTCGACAGCTCGTGGGGCCAGCGCAGCGGACGGCGCCGCCAGCCGGTCGGCCGGCCCGATGCGCAATCGTCCGCCGGTCAACACGGCAAGGCGACTCGTCAGCGCCGATCGTTCTTCTTCGAGCGCTTCGACTTTCTGCGTCAGCATGCTGCGCTCGACCTGGATGCCCAGCACCGCCTGTTGTGGTCCGCGGCCGGCGGCATATTGGGCCAGTGCCGACTCGCGATAGAGACCCAGCTGCGTGCCGAACTCCCGCATCCGCGCCGCTCGTTCCTGAACGCCCCACAACTCGGCGTAGGTCATGCGTGCCATGGCGATCAGGTCGAGCTCGAGAGCTTCGGCTTCGAATCCCGCAGCGTCGGCCATTCGCCCACGCGCGGTCCGGTCTGCCTCGAGGCGTGCACGTCGCGGAATCGTCTGACGGGCCATGATCTGCAGGCCGGGATCGCCGTCGAACGTCATCCCGAGCATCGGCATCACTTCGATCATCGGGAATGGCCAGCGTACCTGCTCGGGGCCTAACGCCCGCGCGCTCGCGCCGACCCTGGCAGCGCTCAACGATGCGTTGCCTCCGCGAACCGCAGTGATCACCTCGGATTCGGTCCGCTCGGCGCCGTGTTGCGGTGGGGCCGATTCTGCGATCTGGGCATTGAGTGCGAGAGGAATTGTCGTCACGAGCAGGCAGGCGACGATCGATAGGCACCGGTGCCGCCGTGCCGTGCGGGCAGCTGAGCTGCTGAGGACGCCTGGAGGCGCCTCAGGTGTTCGAAAACGATTGATTGAAGTCAAAGCAGAGTCTCCTCGAGCTCACGCGGAGGACAGGCAGGACCTGTCCAGACAGACGGGTGGCGGAGACTGCGCTAAATCAGGAAGGCGGAGTTGTAGACGAAAAGGGGAGGATCGCCCGGCCCTGCGTGGTGAAGATCGAGGAAACGGGCGAAGGATCGAACGGGCGCAGGTGACGGATGCGTCTCGAGGGCTACGAAGCTCGTGAGCGGTGCGATCGACGCGAGCGGGTTCGTCGCGGGCGCCACCGCATCCGGAAGCTGCTCGGCACCGGTGTTCGTGTTGAAGCCGCACTCCTGAGCGCAGGCAGGGGACTGCGGGAAGGGGATGACCTGCTGCTTACAGCACTTCATCGAACAGGTCGCGGCCAGCGCGTAGAGCGGAGCGACGGTCGCGACGAACGTCAGCAACGCCGCGGCAAAAATCGCACGCAGCAGCGGCCGGCCCGCCGGTATGAATCCTGGCCGTGTGGCATTCAGGCTCATCGCTGTATTCTACAATGCAGGCTGGACGCTCGCGTATTTCACGTCACCCTATGATCCCCTTCCGACCGATCCTCGAAGAGTTGTTCGACGGCTCGCACTTTTACAACGCTCGAGCATCCTGGACGTGGAACCGATGGCTTCCCTCCAGACCCGGCTTTCTCGACGCAGTGACAGGGGGCATGCTCCCGCTCGCCGGCAGACTGCCGGTCATCGTTGCCGCCGGCTGCGCGACTCCGCGCGTGCGTGCGCTCATGGATCGGGCCGGGATGCCTCTGGCTTCGAGCGTTCATTCCTACGAGTCACGCGAAGATTACGAACGCACGTTGCGCCATCTCGGTCGCGACCGCCGGGCGGTGTTTCAGCACGCCCCCGATCCGCGCGAAGCCGAGGGGTTGGATCCCTGGATGCCACTCGACCACCTCTCGTTTCTGAATAACAAGAAGAATCAGGTCGATCTCGTCGATGCGGCGAATCTGAACGACCGGCTGCTGGTCGCTCCAGGATCCCTGCTCGAGCACAGCGGACGACTGCCGCTTGTCGTGAAAGCCGCCACTGATGAGTCGACCGGAGGCGGGATCGACATCCGGCTTTGTCGTGACGGAAGAGAGCTCGAGGAAGCGTCCCGGGTATTTCGCGACTGCGATCTCGTGCTCGTCGAAAGGTTCCTCGACGTC
Organism: Thermoanaerobaculia bacterium; assembly: GCA_036385045.1. GTDB lineage: Bacteria > Acidobacteriota > Thermoanaerobaculia > Gp7-AA8 > Gp7-AA8 > QHVT01. The sequence continues at coordinate 6,689 of DASVLC010000354.1, forward strand.
GATCGAAGCTTCTGTGTGAACTTTGCCATATCGCGAAACGGGGCAGCCGAGATGATCGGTTGCGGCGAACAGATCCTCGACGCCAGTCTCACACAGCAGGGAAGCTGGGTCGGAGAGACCGAGCCGACACCGGCAATGCTCGAGGCCTGCCGGCCGGTACTCGAACGTGCAGCCGCCCGTGGCTACTACGGTGTGTGCGGAATCGATTGTGCTGAAGTCGAAGGACGGATCGTCATCTTCGATCTCAACTTTCGGATCAATGCTTCGACCACACCCTCTCTCATCATCGAAGCTTGGAGGCAGATGACCGGTCTCCCTCTCATCGGAAAGCTGTGCGGGTTTTCGACGACGAAGTCGTTCGAGACGCTGGCAGGCACGCTCGCAACCGCGATAGACGAGCGGTGGATCGTGCCGTACTACTTCTTCGATGCGGAAGCGCATCCCGGCGTCATGGCAGACCATCGCGCCGCTGTCGTCATCCTCGGCGCCGATCGGGACGACGTCCTGGCGAGACAAGCGACGCTTGTTGCTGCGCTGGCGTCGTGAACGGGTCTACCTTTCAGTACGTCGTTGAGTCGCCAGAATCGGGCCCATTGGGGTCTTGCCTGCGAGAGGGATATCGCTCACCAGGGTGCGTAGTAGCCCTCAGGCGCATGGATGTCGAGCCCCTCACCCTCGATCTCTACCTGAATACTCCGCCATTCGTTTTCTCGTTTCCCACGCTCGGTGCGGAAAAAGGCGAGGATCTGGGCGCGGAGTGCAGCTTCGATTTCTGAATAGACGAGGGGGAGTGCAGCCAGATCCGCGAGGATGTGCGACGTTCCTCCCGTCGATCTCGCGATGACTCGCAGGTGCTCATGCTCCCGTGTCTCCGGGACCGCCTGAATCGTGTTGCCAGCCGTTCCGGTGCGGAGAGCTGCCGGGATTCCCGGTACGGACGCGATGAGATGAATTGGTATGTTCGCCCGCCGCGCGAGATCACTCACGTCTCGAGCACGGTAACGGCTGGAGAGATCGAGTCCATCGGTAAACACGATCATGGCGCGGCGGCCCTTGATCCCTTCGAACTGAAGCAGTCCCAGAACCATCGCATCGTGAAGGGCAGTGAGTCCTTCAGGACGGATGCTCATGATGCTGCGCCGTAGCAGACCGATGTCCGATGTCGCTGGCTGTACGAGCCGCGCCGCTGTGTCAAATGCGATCAGAAACGCTCGATCCCGCTCCCCGAGTGTCGTCTCGATGAAGCGGACTGCTGCTTCCTGGACGTCTGGCAGCGTAGCCTGCATGCTCGCCGAAAGGTCGATCAGCAGACCGACCGTCAGGGGCGTTTCGGTGGCGTCTGATACCGCCTCAGCGCGTCGCACTCTGTCGCCCTCGCGAACGATGATTCGTTCCGCTGTGACCGACGTCCCCTCAACGTTCCGTCTGAGAAGTGTCATCGGCATCTCGACGAGCTGCACGTCTGTCTCCTCGACCATCCCGTGCGTATTGAGAAGCACGGCATCCTCGGAGGTTCTACCGTCGTCCAACTCCGCTACGACACGGAGAACGCCCGGCTGAGTGTCGGAAATCTCGATGAAAGCTTCCCATGGTGCCCCTGTCAGTTCTGCGCGATCGATCTCGTTCCAGGAAATCACGAGCCGCCTGAGTCGACTGGTTGATGGAGTGCGAAGGCTCATCCTTACCGGCACCATGCCTCGGACGGGACCGCTCCGCGGCTCGAGGAGTCGCAGCCCGAACGATTCGCCAGCGTCATTCACTATGCGCTCGTTGCGACCGACCTCGCGGCCGCGCGCATCAAATGCTGTTACGAGAATTGAACGCCTCTCCGGCACCTCTCCGAAATCGATCATGGCGGAGTAGGGAGGCGTGTTGACGCGGCTGACCTGGCGACCATCGATCGAGAAAACCACCTGCGCGACCGCGGCCGAGGAAACGTGGGTCCTCACCCGGTGTCGTCCGCTGACTACCTGACGCCCGAGAGACAAAATTCTGATCGGCGGGACCGGAGGTGGATTGTCCGCCGCCTGGAGTGCGGCGATCGCCCGTAATGCCTCCTTGTGCGAGTCCGTTCCCTCGCCCGCGATTCTTCCCGCATTCTCATACGCGAGCACTGCCTTCCCAAGGTCTCGTTTTGAACGGTGAATGGCCGCGATGGCCATCCATGCATCAGCGGCGAGAGGGGAGGGTGTATCGGCGACGATCTTCTCGAGTGTGGTCAGGGCTTTCGAAGTCTGCCCTTCGTTCGCGTCGAGAATCGCGCTGAGGAGGAGCGCCGCGTGCTGCGTCTGGAGATCGGGGGCGTCGCGTGCCCGAAGCAGGAGCACACGTGACTCCCGGTTCCTCCCTAGTCTGGCGAGAGCGCGTGCCGCCTCGACCTCAGCCTCGTGGGGTTTGCCGGAATCGGCAAGCTGCGCCGCTCGCTCGATGTCGGGAGCCACTGCCAGCACCGAGTCGAGGATCACGCCGAAGTTCGTCGTATCGGGTACGAAGAACCAGCCGGCACGCATTGCGCCGGCCCGGTCGAAGAGCGCGACACCGGCGTACTCCGAATTCCAAAGGTTCGAGGCCTCCCCGGTGAAAGATGGAAGCTTTGCGAATACTACCGCCGCAAGGCGCCGCTGAATCGCCGGGTGAGCCAGAGTCGCGTGCTCGAATCGTTCGCAGCGGTCGCACGACGGCGAAACGAATAGAATCACGACAGGCTTCTTCTCGCGTTGCGCCTGAGACAGAACCGTTCGCCACGTGGTGTTGGCCGACTGTTCTTCGCGAGTGACGTGGCTGATTCTGATCTCTGAGGCGCGAAGCTCTTGAATTGGAGTACTGAGCAAACAGAAGAAGAGTAGAAGCAGCCGGTGATGCATCGCGCACCATGGTACCGGAACAACTGATGTCATTCGCAGACAGGAGAGCCTCACTCGGTCTCGCGGTCGTATAGCCGGCGCAATTCGTCGAACAGGTCTCCCGGCGGTGCGCACGCCTCGCCGTCGAGA
>DASVLC010000355.1:0-2486 GCA_036385045.1 Thermoanaerobaculia bacterium
GGCCCTCCAGGTCGCGGGATTGACGATGTGCCATCACCAGGTCGACGAGCTGGGGCACATCGGGCATCTTTCCGGCGCCCTCGTCGCCGCATGCGAGCAGACCGTTGACAGGCTCGATGACTCCGGCGCCGCGGTCTCGAAGCGTCGCGATGTTCGCCGCGACGGTCGGATGCGCCAGCATGTACGTATTCATCGCCGGAGCGACGAGCAGCGAGCCGCGATGGGCCAGCGCGAACGTCGTCAGCGCGTCATCGGCGATGCCTGCCGCCAGTTTCGCGAGCACGTTGGCGGTTGCTGGCGCGATCAGCAGGATCTCCGCCCAGCGGGCGAGCTCGATGTGATCGACGCCGCCATGCGTGGCGTCGCCCCACTGGTCGACGATCACGCCGTGACCGGAGACCGCGGCGAGCGACAGCGGCGAGACGAAGCGCGCCGCGTTGGGGGTCAGGATGACGCGGACCTCGCAGCCGGCGTCGCGAAGCCGGCGGACCAGCTCCGGCGCCTTGTATGCGGCGATACCGCCTGATACGCCGAGAACGATTTTCATCTCAGCTCCGCGGGTGCAACGGGCAGGCGAGCCTGTCGGCTGCACACGCCGCGAACGGCGTTACTCCTCGCTCTCGAGCGACGTCGTCTCTTCGACGGGCGCCGTGAGCTGCCACTTCACCACGTCTTCGGCAACTTCATCCATGGCAATGCGGGTCGGCTTGGCGAAACGTGACTTCGTGCGCGGCTGCGCACCCTGGATCAGCTGTTCGGCGCGCTTGGAAACGAGCAGAACGTAGCGAAACCGGCTGTCAACCCCTTCCGGTAGTCTTTCCATTGCGGTGTTCCTCCTTGAAGCGCTCGGCCATCTCACTGAGAGCGTCGAGCGCCGTTTTCGTCTTCAGCTTCCTGGCAACGATCGCGGCCTTGAGACACTCGGTCGCAATCTCCACGTCATCATTGATGATGACGTAGTCATAGAACTCTTTCCCCTCGTCGATCTCATCGACCGCTTTCCTCAGTCGCAACTCGATCTCCCCGTCCGTGTTCAGTCCACGAGCCCGAAGCCGCTGCTCGAGGGCATCCAGCGACGGAGGAAAGATGAAGATGCTGAGTGAGCGGGGCTTCAGCTCGGGGTCTACCGCGATGAGCTTTGCCCCCTGATAGTCGATGTCGAGGATTACATCCTGTCCGCTGAGGAGCCTTCCCTGCACCTCGGCTCTGGAAGTTCCGTACAAATTGGCATGAACGTGAGCCCACTCGAGAAATTCCCCTGCGTCCACCATCCGCCGGAACGCCTGCGCGGTGACGTAATGGTAGTTGATGCCATCGATCTCCCCCGTCCGGGGAGCACGGGTCGTATGCGAGACCGAGAAATAGAGGTGGAACCGGAGGGCGGCAAGCTCCTCGCGCACCCGGTTGATCAAGGTCGTCTTCCCCGCGCCGGACGGCCCGGAAACGATGAACAGTGTTCCGTCCGAGTGGAAATTACTCGACATTCTGGACCTGCTCGCGAATGCGCTCGACCTCCGTCTTCAATTCTACAACCAGCGTCCGGATCACTGCCGAACGCGACTTCGACCCCATGGTGTTGATCTCGCGCAACATCTCCTGCGAGAGAAAGTCGAGCTTCTTGCCGGCGGCCTCTGGGGAGACGATCGTCTTGTCGATCTGGTCGAGGTGATGCGCCAGCCTCGTCAGCTCCTCGGCGATGTCGCCCTTCTCCACCATCATCACCACTTCGTGGGCGATCCGTTCCTCGGGGACGTCGACGCCGGCAGCCGCAGAAATCTCGGAAACGCGCTGCTTATAGCTCGCCAGCAGCTCGGCACGAATGTCGTCGCGGTGAGCCGCGAGCCGCAGCTTGAGATCATTCAGTGCAGCGACTCGAGCCGCGATGTCGTCGCGCAGAGACTCCCCTTCACGCGCCCGCATCGAGGTCATCTGCACGAACGCTTCTCGCAGCAGTGCCGTGAGCGCCTCACGCTCGGCATCGGTCGTCTCGGCGTCGAGCGACTCTACCTGGAGTAGATCCGGAACGCGCATGAGATCGCTGCCGGTGAGCGTTGCGGTCAGGCCCAGTTCGGATGCGATTGCCTTCAGTTGCGGGATCACAGCCGCTGCGATCTGCGAGTTGATGCGCACGTTGTACTCGGGCTGCTGCGTGCGCTGAATGCGAATCGAGACGTCGACTTTGCCGCGCACGAAGTACTCGGAGCCGAGGGCGCGGAGGGGCGCCTCCATGTCCCACATGAACTCAGGGAGCCGGACGGTCATCTCGAGAAAACGGTGATTGACGCTCTTTGCCGTTGCGGTCGCGAAGTATCGATCCGAAAGCGCGCCGGCAGCCCGCCCGAATCCGGTCATTGACTGAATCATGTCGCCTCCGGCAGAGACTCCCCGTCCGCCGGTTTCCTCCATAGTTCTTCGAAATTCTGTTCGGCTCGTTCGGCCAGATCGTTCAGGACCTGCTCGATCCGGAGGCGCCACTCTTCGGGGTC
>DASVLC010000356.1:0-22436 GCA_036385045.1 Thermoanaerobaculia bacterium
ACATGGCTCTCAGCGGCCGCAGCTAACTCGCGCATGCAGCGGACTTCGGCCCGCCGGCAACTTAGAATGACTCTTCAGGTTCAGCGCGTGGCGGGCCGAAGCCGCTGATGCGCAGGGCCGTTAGACGACCGATGAACGAGATCCGGCTCGACGGCGCGGCGTGGCGAACAGCCGATGACTTCTACGACGCAGTTCTTCGGGCTCTTCGCGCACCAGCGTGGCACAGCCGGAACCTCGACGCGCTGAACGACACGCTCGCCGGCGACGACATCAACGAGGTCAGGCAGCCGTTGCGGTTCACGGTGTCTGGCATCAACGAGATGCCTACCGACCTCCGCAACCTGATCGAGAATTTCAGGGATCTCATCGTGGAGCTGCGCGTCGAAGGACACGACGTTGAGATCACTTACCTGCCCCCGGTCGTCTAACATTGCGGTTGCAGCGGACACCGGCCACTCCCTGCTAGACTGACTTCACGCTTCTCGCGGGCCGGCGCCGCTGAACCGCAGGGCGTTGGGCGTCAAACATGAGCAACTGGAACTACCGTGTCGTCCAGCGGGACGACGAGTTTGCCGTCCATGAGGTGTTCTACTCGGACGATGGCTCAGTCCAGGGCATGACCGCTGACCCAGTCTTCCCTCGCGCTGAAACGCTCGAGGATCTGCGCGAGGAGTTCGAACGCTATCGCGCGGCCTTCGACAAACCTGTGCTGAGTTACCTGCCTTGACGCCCAACTAAGCGGTTGCAACGGACGCCGGCCGCTCACCTGATAGACTGAACTCACGCTCTGCGCAGCGGCCGGCACCGCTGAACCGCAGGGCGTTGGGCGTCGCATGCACGAGAGACTCATCTTCACGCTGAGAGGCACTCCGCACTTCGTTCAGCACGAAACTGTGTCGCCGCAGACCCTGTGCACGATCCCTCTCGATACTCAGGCGTTAAGCCTCGAAGGGTCGAATGTTGGGGACGACGAACTCGCGGTACTTCCACACCTCTCGGCTCTCCGATGCCTCGACCTTGATAGCACGTCCGTCACAGACCGCTCCCTCGCGAAGATCGCGTCGCTACCCGCGCTCGAGGAACTGTGGCTGGAAGACACCGCCGTCACAGATGCTGGTATTCGTGTCCTTCATGGTGCGGCGAGCCTGAGGTTTGTATCGCTCGCGTACACGGCGGTCACAGAATTTGGTGTTCGCGAACTGACCGCGGCAATTCCTGGTGTCGTGGTCACGTAGCGGGGGCGACGCCCAACTCAGCGGTTGCACCGGACGCGAACCGCTGCTTTACTGTGTTCCAAGAGCCACGGTTTCCGTGCGCGGTTCGCGCCGGTGAACCGCGGGCGTTAGGCCTCTCATGCACCGAGAAGACATCGCGGAGTACCTCTCCTGGGTGATGATCGCGCTCATGGTGGTCGCCGGCATTCTGTACTTCTTTCCGGTGATGAGTTGGAAGATCGCAGCCGGAACCGCATTCGTCGTTGGACTCTCCTGGGCTTGGCTACTGAGTACCGAAGGCAATCCCATACCGTTGCCTCCAAACGTTGCGGAGCAGAACGTGGCAAGCGGCGAAATCCTTACGCAAGGTGGGCTGCTGCTGGTCGGCGACCAATGGGGACCTGGCAGAAACAAGGGTGAGTTAAAGGTGGCTCCAGGTCGGGTTGAGTTCACTGTCAGCGTCCGTGGAAAGCTCGTCTCGTCGCTCGTGCTCCGAGCCAGTGCGCCCGGCTTCGACACAACGCATCTCCGCGTCGCCGTCGATTCCGGCTTCGTCGCCTTCTTCGACGCGTCGTGGGAAGAGCGAGGTCTCTCCGAGAAATCAATAGCAAGAGACATCAAGGCAGTTCTGTCCAGCCCCGACCCGCTCCATCTCCTGGTGCGCGATCCGTCCGGGGTCCCGGCGGGGCTTGTCGTTGGCAGCGGCTTCGGCGATGGTGTTTACACGCTCAAAGCCACGGGTGAAGAGGCCCGCATCCGCTTCGTGACGAGGCCTAACTAAGCCGCTGAACCGGACAACCACGCGCAACACCATGCATCGTAACCTGATAAACTGTCCCGTGCGCGTGGTTGCCGGTTAGCGGCAGCCGTTGGGCGACGAAGACGTGACCAAGCGGGAGTTCGATCGAGCCTTGATTGCTCAAGGGTTCTCCCGACAGACACATCCTGTCGGAGGGACACGTTTCGTTCGAGAGGTGGAAGGACAGAAGCAGTACGTTGCTCGGGACAACGTCCATGCTGGTTCTTGGCGCCTGCTTCTCGCCGCAGGCGACGTGCCCGAAGTTTGGCCGGCCGATCAGATCGGCGGGAGTTCGCGTTTCGTGGAGGCCGAGTCAAAGTGGTTCGAATACTTCAACGATCTTGATCCTTCCGACCCTGAGGATGCGCAATTCGATGATTCTGCCGGCGCGCTCAGGAAGTTGTTTGGATGGTTTCAAACAGTGGGCATGCAGTGGCTGTCGAACCCTACGGTCATGAGTGATGATATGTGGCGTCGCGAGCACAACTTGCTCGTCCGAGTAGATGGGCGTATCAGCGTGGGCCCACGCATCCGAAAACTTCCTCCATAGCGGGAGAGACACGTCGACACGCGAACGAAAGCGTCCGTGGAGCGATCGCCCCGTCGTCGCCCAACATCGCGGTTGCAGCGGACGCCGGCCACTCCCTGCTAGACTGACCTCACGCTTCTCGCGGGCCGGCGCCGCTGAACCGCAGGGCGTTGGACGGCGTAATGAAGGGTGAAGACCTGGTTGACGTTCGCCGAGTAGCGCAGGGCGCCATATTCGGAGCGACCATCCTGGCCATAATCTGGACGGGCCTGCTGACGAACTGGTTCCGCTATTTCCCATCGCTTGAAGGAACCATCGCACTAGCTCCGATAGTCGTCGCTACGCCGCTGGCACTTCTCTTCCTCGGCGTCGCAGCGAGTACTCGCCGCCGCTGGGGGCTAGTGGTCGGGATCGGAGTCTTCGCTCTCGGTGCCCTCGCGGCACTGATGGCTCACCGGGAGGCTTTCGGCGGGTACCTCCCTGGCTTCTCGAAGGACCACGTCGAATCCAGCGGCACAGCTGAATTGAAGACCTCGGACGGTACGGTGAGGTACTGGCTGGAACTCCACAATCCGTTCGCTCGCTCGCATCGGGAGGTCCTCGTAGTTCAGCGAGGCAGCGACACCCATCGTTTCGAACTGCCCATTTTCGATGAGGAGTCCGACGGTTTTGGCGGAGCGCTCGAGCCAGAGGATTGGGTCGTCATGAGCAGCACACCGGACAAACAGATCTTCTCGGTGAGCATCGGCAAGAATCTGCTTGTATCAAAAACCTTTCGTGTGAACCTCGCAACCGGAGAGGTCGTGGCGAGTGGCCCGCCGTCCAACTAAGCGGTTGCAGCGGACGTCGGCCGCTCACCTGCTAGACTGGATCCACGTTCTGGGCGGCGGCCGGCGCCGCTGAACCGCAAGACGTTGGGCGTCTCAATGAACATTCGTCTCGTGGCTGCAGCCGCTGTCCTGCTCATGCGCTGCGAAGAGCCATCGCTGCCTGTGCACCATCCAGCTTTGCCTCAGGCCGAGATCGTATTCGAGCCCGACGTGGCGAAAGCGTGGGACGAAGCCAGGATTACGCCTCCTGTTGTTGCTCATCGACCAGCCATGAAGTTTGGATCTGCGTACCCGAGCGGGCACCTCCCGGTGGAGAAGGGAACAAAGGTCACGTTTATCCTCGCGGTGGCATCGGATGGTTCCGTTGAATCAGTGACTGTCCCTGATTGGAATGGTCTTGAGTCGGGTCGCCTTCGCGGCGACCTCGTTGCGAACCTGAGTTCATGGCGGTTCGACCCGGCAATAGATGAAGGTGGAAACGCCGTGGCAAGCGAGACCAAGATCACGGTGAGCTTCAATTTGTAGATTCTTGGAGGCACTGTCTACGGCACAGACGCCCAACTAACGGTTGCAGCGGACGCCGTCCGCACTCCCTGCTAGACTGACATCACGCTCTGTGCGGCGGCCGGCGCCGCTGAACCGCAGAGGCGTTGGGCGTCGGGAATCACGTTCTACGCGGTGTAGAGATTCACGCTCGTGGACCAATTCAGGCTTACGATTCCATCATGGAACAGGCACGAATAACCTTCACAAAGCTCATTCAGGATTCGCAAGACCTCGGAAGCGATGACGACCACATGATCTCGCGCGTCTTCTTCGATCTCGAGTACCGGGGCAAGACATACTCCGGCCTCCACGTTGATCTGAAGCAATCAGTCGGTGGAAACATCGAGTCCGATCCCCTGGAGGTCGGTAAGGTTGGCGGGTACTCCGGGCCGGGAAACTATGTGGCCTTCAGAGACGCGGTCGAACAGTACTTTCGTAGCCTCGTCGGCAGCGGTGGCCATGGAATTCGAATCACCGGTGGAACGAACATCCGAATGCGAAACAACACCTTCAATCAGCGTATGGTTGTGGAGTTTCCGGTCACGGCCCAGGGCGGTTGGTGAGGGACCCGACGCCCAACTAAGCGGTTGCACCGGACACGAACCGCTGCTTTACTGTTCTCCGAGAGCCCACATCATCGCGCGCGGTTCGCGCCGGTGAACCGCGGGCCGTTAGCCCCCAGACCGATGGCTTTCACAACAGAGACGAAGTTCGTCGAGGCCGCAGAGCGACGACTCGGCGTCAGGCTCCCAGAATCGTTTCGGCAGTTCTTGCTGCGGAGCAACGGTGGCGAGATCGCTGTCCTCGATCTCGATTGGGATCTGAATCCAGTACACGACGACTCGGATCGTGAACGGAACCGACGCACGGCCATCGACATCGTTTTAGAGACGACTTCTGCGCGTGAATGGGCCGGATTTCCCCAGAATGCCGTCTCAATCGGATCCGACGGTTGTGGTAACCATCTGATCTTTCTTCCAGACGACGCAGACAGTTCGACCCTGCGAGCTGCTCTTTACGTATGGTGGCACGAAGGCCCCGAACTGCAGTTCGTCGCCGAGGATTTCAGCGTAGCATTTCCTGGGGGCTAACTCGCGGTTGCAGCGGACGCCGGCCGCACTCCCTGCTAGACTGAATTTCCACTCTGCGCGGCGGCCGGCGCCGCTGAACCGCAGAGGCGTTAGAGCCCGGAATCGCGAAGAGATGAGCACGTGCAAAGCGTGCGCGCTTTGACGCTACTCGAGCAGGTGCGGTGGCCGCCGCGAGTTCGGGCCGGCGGGTTCGCGCATCGCTCCTCGCACATCCGCTCGCGGCACCTGCTGAAAGAATCGTCAGCGCATCGTTCGGCGTGGCGTCGAAGGTGATCGGCGTTCGTTCGCGCGTTCCGATTCGGCTCGTCTCCTGCCGGTCGCAGCAACCGCTCGTCGGGCTCTAACTGGCGGTTGCAGCGGACGCCGGCACTCCCTGCTAGACTCAACCCACGCTTCTCGCGGCCGGCGCCGCTGAACCGCAGAGGCGTTGGGCGACGAAGGAACCGCCGGCTATGACCAGAACACATCGTTTCGTTATTTTGGCAACCCTGTTCCTCATGGCTCGAGCGGGAACCGGTATGGAACCTCCCGAGCCTTGCGTGCCTCAATACATGGCGGCTGCCCTCGTTGCGAATCTCTACGACATAGGGATGACCACGAACGAACTGCGGTTACTCAACGGAACTGAAAACCCGAAGCTGCGTCGCATTTTGGAACGACGCCTTGCCGTCGCAGCAGTAGAGGCGCGACACCATATCGACATGGGCCCGGCCGCCTTCCCTGCCATCAATCTTCGAAGTCTCGCGTCGGGCGTGGATCGGGCGCTACAGTTCGTCGCGGAGCATCCGCTCAACCTGGTTCCACTGCAAGAGGAGCAGGAGCGTGACGCGAAACTGCCCGGTCTAGAATGGCGAAATATCGCAGTACCGAAGGAAAATCTCGAATACGTCCGCGCATGGGTCGCGAAACAGCCTTGGTCAACGGCGCCGCGCGAGAAGCCGTCGCCCAACTGAGCGGTTGCACCGGACGCGAACCGCTGGTTTACTGTGCCCCGAGAGCCTCGGTTTCGGCGCGCGGTCCGCGCCGGTGAACCGTGGGCCGTTAGACGCTCATGTCCATCGCATCCACTTCGTATCTCGCCGGGTCGGTGATCATCGGTCTCGGGCAGGTCGCTGATTCCGCGTGGCTACTTCGCACGGGCGGACGAGCATACTCAGCATTCGTCATCACCTTCTCGCTAATCGAGTACGCGTGGGCTGTCGTCTCATTCTTGATCTGGCGCGAGCGCCTCCCAACTGTGCCGTTCTGGCTCCCGGCATCGTTCGTCATTTACATCGTAGCCTTCGGTGTCGCTGGCTTTCTTCTCGTACCGAAGAGTGAGAGCCTGGAGGACTTCGTGATTCCACGCAGTCTCGTTCTCGCGGGCGGCATTTTTGGACTTGGCTTCTGCATCGCGTCGGCCTTGGCGATCGGCGCAATCTGATCGAGGCGGTTCCCCAAAGCGTCTAACTCTGCGCTGCACCGGACGTTGAACCGCGCCGCGCTGGCTCCGAGTGCGTTACCCTGTGGCGTGCGGTTCAACGCCGGTGAGCGTCGGGCCGTTATGCGGCCTATGAACATCACTCCAGCCAAGGCACGACTTTTCGCGTCATCGCCCATTCTAGCGGCGTTATATCTGGCGGTTTTCGCGACCGTTACCCATCGGTCACGCGTCGAGTCTGTCGTTCCTTGGATTAATGTCTACGTCGCTGTTAGTTTAGTCGTTCTTTCTGCACTTGTGTCGCTCATCTGGCTTCTTGTCCTGCTCCCGCGACAACTGGAGGGCGACATGGGAAGCCGCGTACGGGCAATGGGCATCGATCCGGCCACATTCCTCGTCTTCTCAGGAGCGGCAATCCTGTACCTCCCATCCTTCGCTGGTTATCTTCTTTCGTACTCGCAAGTCCCATTGGTTCTGGTGTATGTCACGGCATCATTCTCAGCCGTGAGCATAGGCTGGTGGGTGTGGTGGCACTGTCGGGATCGGACTCCAAGGATCGCATCAGCCCCGGCCAGTCGGCGACGTGTCTTCTTCGCGATAGGCATGGCGTCCTTTCTGATGTGGAATGTCAGTGCGTGTGCCGACATGCTGGGTGCTAAGACCCGGGCCATGAGTCTTGCGACCCTGGCACTGTCGGTCGTGTCGTGGGCGTCCGCCCTCTACCTATGGAAGAAGATCGAGGGCCGCGGGTTCCTGCATACGCTCGCCATCGTATTCTTGGTGCCGACAGGGTTGTTGTGGGGCTGGGGGTATCTTCTCATAGCTTCACACAGACTCCCTCCACGTGAATCCGAACCTCCACCGATCCTGGCAAACGGCGCGTGAAGTCATTCAGCTGTCAAACCAAAGAATAGCCGTCGGCCGCATAACTTTGCCGCTGCACCGGACGACGCCCGCGTCACCACTCTGGTAACTTGCTAGACTCTCGCGTGCGGGCCTCGCCGGTGAGCGGCGGTCCGTTAGCCCGCCGCAATGAACGCACACGTTTTTGCAGCGACGCCCGAGACGGTCGAGGCGCTCCGGAGTGTGGTCGGCCGAGCTGCGGAAGCCGTAGCTGCGCCTGAGGCAGTGGCGATCCTGACGCCCGAGAAGGCGCTCGTCATCGAGGTAGAAGCCGAAGACTTCGAGACAAACTTCGAATGCTACCGACTTGTCGCCCGTGAAACAGACGTGCGACCGTTCCAAAGAACCATCACGCTTGGGACGGTTCTGCGGATTGAACTGCTAACCAGCGAGGAGTGGATCGAAGCAGCAGTCGGCCCGCAGCCACCAGGATTCATCGGGGAGGTGCAGGCCTACCAGCAGTCCGGATTTCCAGGCGCAGCTCCCAGCTACGCGCTCGCAAAGTGTGTCGTCGACGATGCAGTATTGATTGTCGGCACTCATCGCGAGCTTCTCGTTCGGTGCGACGTTATGGCATACCAGCTGATCGTCGCAACGGACGGTGTCGAAATCTCTGAGCAAGTCGCGGAGAGGCAGTCGCGCATTCTGCCAGCGGGCTAACCAAGCGGTTGCAGCGGACACCGGCCACTCCCTGCTAGACTGACTTCACGCTTCTCGCGGACCGGCGCCGCTGAACGGCTCGTAAGAAGACAAGTGAGAACACGCTGGTCGTTGCGAACCAGTTGATTCACAGCTACGTCTTCACGCCGTCGTTCGGCGCGAATGGTAGGCTCAGTGGTGTTTTCTTCGCTTCCGACTCCGATGCGCCGATCAGAGTTCTCTGGGCCGCGATGAGCACCCTAGAAAAGTTCTTCGTCACCGTGGCCGCGAGTCGTGGAATGCCCTTTCGTATCGCACCTCATCGGAATCGCATCGAGTACCCGTGATCGCGGTCGGCCGCCCAACTCGACGCAGCCGACGCCAACCCGCGTCGCTTGAGTCGCAATTTGCTACTCTTCTTAGTGCGGGTTGGCGCGGCTGAGCGTCAGGCCGTTGGGCGGCGAATCCTGTGTACATCTTTCTAGATTCACGCGATCTCATCGACTGTGTCGAAAAGCATCGTCCATGTGGCGGTGCGGCACTGGCGCGCCAGCTTCGCGACAAAGGGGCGTCGGTTCTTCTTACGTTCACCGTTGTTCTTGAGACGCGTCCTCGAGGAAAAGCAACGGGATACGTGGTAAAGTTCTACCGCACTCTCGAATCGCTTCCCCACGTCTTTGTTCCACACACACACATTGGCGAGTTCGAGTTTCGAGAAGCGGTTGCGGCATTTCTCGAAGAGCGTAGGCCGCGACACGTGCTGCCCTTTGCTACCTCGTGGTCCGAGTACATTGATTCGTTCGCGCCACGCCAAGAGTCAGATCCGCCGGTGCCGCCGGAGCTCGCTCGGGTCCCGCTGTCGGCTCACGTCGAAGCGTGGTTGACTCATGACCAAGCACCGGAATTCGCCCCTGAGTTCACGGAGATGATCGACGGAACGGTAAAGCAACATCGGCAGTTGCTCGGCTCACGCCGAGCAGGCAAGAAGCACCTTCTTGAGTTTATCGAGTCCCAGCTCGATCAACTTAGATTGTCCGTGCCGAATTTGAACAAGTTTTCGAAATGGCTGCTCCTCGATCCGGGCATCTGTCCTGGGTGGCGGCTTCTCCAAGAGACGTTCGAAGAGTTCCGGGTAGATGTGGGAGCAAAGGTGGCGAGTGGCGACGTCCCGGATATGACGCACCTCTTTTAGTACCTTACACACGGGTCGCGACGCTCGACCGAAAGTGGCGAGAGTACGTGACAAGAGCGGAGCGCAGGCTGTATCCAGACGGAAGGCCCGACCTGGGCCGGGTCGTGTCCGATCTCGCAAGTGTACGTGCAGCGTTGTCGGCCAGCTGACTCGGCGGTGGAACCGTCTTCGGCGCGCGCGGCGATGGCTGTGGGACTATTTCGACTCATCTTCGCGAGTTTTGCCGCGGTTGTCCTGCTCGCGGGAGCAACTCTACTCGGTGCGCAGATTTTTGCGTGAGCGCAGCGTTACCAAAGCCGCGCCGCCGGAAACGCACCTGAGCGTCGTGCGCGAGCGACTCGGGAACCCGAGTTCGACGTACGCAATGCCTCCGGTCCCCGGACGTGGAGTGAGCCTCGGGCCGAACAACTGTGGCGATCGCGATCGCGAGTGTTGGCTGTATTCTCTCGTGTGCACGGCGATCAGTTCGTGTGCTTCGACGAAACAAACTTGGTCACTTGTTCCGGCCGCGCGGTGGTCTGGCGCCAGGCGGCGCGCCCAACAAGCGGTTGCAGCGGACGCCGACCGCACTCCCTGCTAGACTGGCTTCACGCTCTGCGCGGCGGCCGGCGCCGCTGAACCGCAGGGCGTTGCTGGCGCATGGCGCACTTCTACAGACCCGACGGCTCCCTAGTCGTTCGCGCAACCCCGTTCCATTTCGTTCTGACTGGCGTCAAGACGGCCGCTGTCGGCGCTGCGCTGAGCTTGATTGCACGATCCCTGGACTTCGTATTCGTCTCGTGGTCGGTAGCGACGGTCTTTGCCTTTTGGACGGTCCGCGCACTGGTTCAGGGAGTATTTGTTCCGAGTCTTCTCGATCTGAGGTTCGGTCGGGGCTTCATCGAAGGGCCGAAGGTGTGCTGGCTCTTCAGGGACCGCGTCGTAGACGAGCAAGTCGATTGGACTACCAGTGGATTCACTCTTGGTCGGCTGATCGTCCAGCATCCTGGTGGAAATCAGATCTTTGTTCGACTGTCGTGGTACTCACCCGAGGATCGAGTCGTGATCGAGGAACAAGTCGAACACCGACGCCAGCAGGCACTCCTGGCCGGAAGCGCCAGCTAACTCTGCCGCTGCACCGACGAGGCCCGCGTCACCATCCCTGATAAATTGCTAAAGTGTCGCGTGCGGGCCTCGCCGGTGAGCGGCGGGCCGTTAGCCGACCGATGGTTCAAATCGCAGCCCTGCTCCACGGGAAGAACATCTGGCAACTGGACGAGCACGGCCAACGTGAACTTGGTGGTGTCTTCACTTGGCGTTCGGGTTCCGGTGATGAAGCCGATCAGGTTGTGGAGGCCGTCCGGCTTGCATTCATGCGGGAACTCCAAGCCAACGAAGACGTCTGGAACGGCGAGTCGCAGCCATTCACCGTCGAGGTCGATGAGACGCGCGAGATCCCTGAAGACGCCGATCCCGTGAACACAGGATTGGTCTTCTACATCGAGACCGATGGCGAGGGCGCGGTCGGCTAAAGCAGCGGTTGCACCGGACGCGAACCGCTGCTTTACTATTTCGCGAGAGCCCTCGTTCGTCGCGCGCGGTTCGCGCCGGTGAACCGCGGGCCGTTAGACGCTGACGTGCGATTCGAAATAGGCAGCTCCCGCGCCGACATCCAAGTTCTCCTGACCACGCTCCGCGGCATCCATCGCCGCAGTCGAATGTCTGTCGTCGGAACAGCCCTGTTATCGCTCGTCATAGCGGCCGTGCTGCCGGCACTTGTCGCGCAGGGTATGGCGTCGTCGGATACGACCGACCGCCTCTTCGTCGTCGGCATGACGCTGTTTCTTGGCGCATTCGCCGGAGCGATGGTCCTCGAGGCTCTGGTGACATACACGGTCGACGAGTTCGGAATAGCAAAGAAGCACTTGTTTCAATGGTTTTCGTGGCACATCGACCGGGCCGACATCCACAGCATCGACCTCGTGATCGAAACCGGATGGACACTGGAAGTCACCACCACCGGGTCGAAGAGGCGTGCACTGGAGCTTGACGGATCCCTTCGTGAGGCGTTGGCGACACTCTATCCGGAAGTCACGCCATATCGTCCGAGCTCAACGGACGTCACCCGCTGGAAGTGGCTCGCGGCCGGGATCGCTGTGCTGGTAGGCATCGTCGCGGGAGTAGTCTGGTGGCTGACTCACCGCGGCGTACTTTACTGGCCTTAGAGCGCGTCGTCTAACCAAGCGGTTGCAGCCGACAGCAACCGCGCCGCGTTCAGCGCGAACACTTCACCCTTTGGCGGGCGGTTGCCGGGGGAGGAAAATGGGAGCCAGCCCTTGGATGCTCGTGGTGGAGAGACGAGGATGGCGTCCGATCTCCCGCCTCTCGTCTCTCACAGCTCGCTCCTTATCGCTCGTCCGCACCCCCATCCCTCATCTCTCCGCCATCGCGATCGTCTCTTCGAG
Organism: Thermoanaerobaculia bacterium; assembly: GCA_036385045.1. Lineage (GTDB taxonomy): Bacteria > Acidobacteriota > Thermoanaerobaculia > Gp7-AA8 > Gp7-AA8 > QHVT01. The sequence goes on from DASVLC010000356.1 coordinate 11,608, forward strand.
CACGATGTCCCGTTCGGCGTAGAGAGTAGCTCGCGAGGTTTCCAGAATGACGTCGGGCTGCACGCCACGTCCTTCGACGCGTTCGCCGCTCGGACGAACGGCGTCGGCGATGGGATAGAGCAGCGAGCCGCCCGTCGGAAGTTTCTCGATCAGTGAGGGGAGAACTGCGCCCCCGGAGCGGGTGCCGACGACGCGGGCTCGTCCCAGGTCCTGGAGGCTCGCTGCGAACAGCTCGGAGGAGCTGGCACTCCTGCCATCGATGATTACGAACACCCGCCCTCGAAACGCCGCGGCCCCGCTGCCCTTCGCACTCAGCGTCTCGACGCGATCGCGATACCGCCACTCGGAGAGAACCGCGTCCTCGACGAGCAGGCGGCCCGCGAGAGCGCTGAGCAGCGTTGCATAACCTCCGACGTTTCCGCGCAGATCGATGATCATCGCATCACACGTTCTGCACTCCTCGAGTGCAGCGTCGAACTTCGCTTCGAGCTCGCCCGCCCAGATCGGGATTCGCAGGATACCGACACGTTCCGAGACCCTGGCGAACGTCGCGGGAAGAAGGGCACCGTGCGACGAGCTGCGGCTGCGTTGCAGCGTGAGATCACGCGTACGCCCGGACTCATCCTCGATGCGAACCACGACGGTGGAGCCCTCCGCTCCGAGGAGCGCGCGGAAGACTGAAACTGAACGCCGTGCATCTCTGAGCTCGGGCGTCACCTCCCAGGCCGACGCCCTGGCGACGAAGTCACCGAAAACCGACTCCACGCTCCGGCCATCGACGCCGAGGACACGGTCTCCCGGCCGAATCCCGGCCAGAGCCGCTGGACCTTCCGGCTCGGTCGCGGTCACGATCACCTCGTCGCCGATCGTGGTGAGCTCCACTCCGACACCGGCGCGGGACGCGATGTGGGTCGCCTCCGCTTTCGGCGGCGGAGTGACGCTGAGGTGCGAGTCCGGGATCTGCTGCACCATGTCATTGAGAATCGCGTGGAAGGGTTCCGAATCCTCGGTACCGAGCACCGCAGAGCGGTAGCGCACACGGACGTCCCCCCAGTTCAAGCCTTTGAAAGTGGGATCGTAGTACTTCGTATCGATGGTGCTCCACACCTGCTCGAACGCATCGAGCCGCGCCTGGAGTGGAATTGCATTCGTGGCCTGATGCGACGTGACCGGCCCGGACCGGAGACAGGCGGCCAGAGAGACGAGGAGAAGCAGGGGCGCAAGCCTGGGCATGAGTTGCAGTACGCCTGAAACGCTGCCAGGTTCCCCGGGCCGTCGAGTGACGCTCGATTGCTTCGACGATGGTCCGCGCGGTCGTGCATGGCCGGTGCCTTTGAGCCTCTGCACGTTGGGCCGCACGAGATCATCGAGATGGCGGTGCCCCTGTCGCGGGATCAACGCAACGCATTGCTTGATGAAGCGTGCTCCCACCAGTGACTTCCAGCTCGACGATTCATCGGGGATCGCCGCGCGCTGGAAACAGCCCGCCATCGTGCGAAGAGGGAGCACAACCGCAAGTCGGTTTCATCAGAGTGAAACCGGCAGGGCCCCTTTTTCCTCTCCTTCAAAATCGCGCATCTGGAGACCCCACGCCGCGCAACGAGCAAGGTACGAGAGCAGGTGAGCAGGAGTAATCTGCCGCGCATGATTCGTCTACCGATATTCGCTGCTGCGGTCCTCCTGGTGACAAGCCTGCCCGCCGCCGCTGATTCAGATGATGCCAGGCGCTACTTCGGCCAGATCGAGGGCCGGGTCGTCACCACTGACGACGTACCGGTGCTGGGTGCGGAAGTAGGACTCGATCCACGGGTCATCAAAGCCGTCTCCACGGACAGCGAAGGATCCTTCAGGCTGCGTGGCGTACCCGAAGGGAGGTATCGCGTGATCGCGGCGGCGCCAGGATTCGCGGTCGGGGAGGTTTCGATCGAGCTGAGCCGCGAGTCGCCATCTCCGGAGATACTCATCCGCTTGTACGCGGCAAGGGTCACACTCGACTCGATCGACGTCATCGGCAGCTACTCAATCGGCCGCGACGCACCAGCACGGTCCTCCGCCCTCACTGCCGAGCAGTTGCGCGAGCTGCCACATTTCGGCGACGACATCTTCCGAGCTGTCACGGTCCTGCCGGGCGTGACCTCGAATGACGCGTCGGCCGAATTCAATGTACGAGGCAGCTTGACGCGGGAGGTCCGCTACGAAATCGATGGCCTGGAGATCTTCGAGCCATATCACCTCAAGGACTATCAAGGCATCTTCAGCATCATCGATCCGAAAATGCTTGGCGGGGTCGACTTCTTCACCGGCGGGTTCCCGGTCGAATATGGCGACCGCAGTGCCGCTGTGCTCGACCTCGAGACCTTCAGTCCTGACGGCCGCGCCTATGAGGTTGGCCTCAGTCTGCTGAACGCCTGGGGCTCCATGAGCGGTCGTTGGGAGCGTGGCTCCTACTTCGCGTCCGCCCGCCGCGGCTGGTTCGATATCGTGCTCGGCCTCGTCGGCGACGAAGAGGAAGAGGATGAAATTCGCCGCGGCAGTGGGCCCACGTATTGGGATGTGCTGTCCAAAGTGAGCTTCGACCTGGGGCCGAGACAGAATATGACGGTCCAGGCTCTGCTCTCTTCGGATAGCAACGACGAATTCGAACGCGAACTCGAAGACGGCGGCTTCGAAGAGGAACGCACCGACAGCAGCTATGGCAATTCCTATCTCTGGGGTCGTCACAACGCCTTTGTCGGCCAGAGTGCTCTGGTCGAAACGATGCTGTCGATCGGCCGGGTCGATCGCGATCGTCGGACCGCCGAAGAGAGCCCGTCTCGTAACTTCGAGATCCGCGACGAGCGCACCCTGGATGTTCTGCAAGGCCGCCAGGATCTTACATGGCAGTTAGGCGATGAACATCTCGTGAAGAGCGGCTGGGAAGCCCGACGTTACGAAGCCGAGTACGACTACTTCAATGAGCTCGCCCTCATCGACGTCGTCGCCAGTTTCTTCGGTGTCAAACCGATCACCCAGTTTGCCGGCACCTTCGAAGGCGATCATCTCGCCCTCTACCTGGCCGATCGTTGGAAGATTACGCCTCGCTTCGTGATCGAAGCGGGTGCCCGGTGGGACCGCCATTCGCTGACCGACGAAGATCACCTCTCACCCCGGATCAACGGCCTTCTCGACTTCGGCAGCGGCTGGCGAGGTCGTTTCGCCTGGGGGCACTTTCACCAGAGCCAGCGACCGAATGAGCTGCAGGTCGAGGACGGAGAGACGACTTTTTTCGGCGCCGAGCGCGCCGAGCACCGCATTCTTGGCCTGGAGCGCACATTCGGGGCCCGAGCGGCTTCCTGGGAGGTCCGCCTCGAGGCCTACCAGCGCTTGATCGAGGACCCCAGGCCGCGGTTCGAGAATGTCTTCCAGACCTTCGTGCTCAACCCCGAGACTGCCAACGACCGGATCCGCATCGCACCTGATGCGGCTGAGGCGCACGGCGCCGAACTTTTCCTGACCCGCCGAAGCGGCGGTACCTTCGATTGGTGGGTCAACTACGCCTGGTCTGAAGCAACGGACACCCTCGACGGCCGCGACGTGCTTCGCACCACCGATCAGACCCACGCCATGAACCTCGGCGCCTCGTGGCGACCGAGTCCGCGCTGGAGTTTCAACGCCGTCTGGATCTATCACACGGGCTGGCCGACGACGCCGATTTCAGCCACACTTGCCACCGGAACGGACGGTGAGCCCATCGCCGTACCGGTAGTTGGCGAGCTGAGGTCGGATCGCCTCGACGACTACCACCGCCTGGACGTTCGCGCATCCCGCCGCTTCGCGCGCAGAAGCGGTGTGTGGGAGTTCTTCATCGATGTGCAGAATCTCTACAACCGAAGGAATGATGCCGGTGTCGAAGTCGACGGTGGCAATTTCCTGATCGATGATCAGGGGCGAGCTGTCTATCGACCGACTCCGGAGAAGTGGTTCGGTCTGTTGCCGTCCTTCGGTATCTCATGGACCTTCTAAGCGATTTCGGCCTTTCCTCGAGTTCTGGCGGGTAGCGGAGGTCGGACGTCGATGATCGTTCCAGCTATCAAGCAGCAGGCGCAAGACCCAGCTGGCCGTCGGGCGCCTGACTCATAGGACTCTTTACAGCATCGGCGGAAGTCGCTACCGGGATCAGGCGTGGCTCGCCTCACGAGGAGTTGATCGCGGCGAGGTCAAGGTGCGGCAGCGACGACGAAGCAATCAATCCGTGTCAGGTGGCTGGGGCGCACTACGACTCCCGGGCGGAGTGGACGGCAGGCAGATCTCCTGTCCTCCCGCGCTACTGCAGGCACGAAATTGCAGATCGCTGTCGACATTCCGTGGCCGCCAGCGTAACAGCCTGCATGAGACAAATACGACTGACGCCGATTGCAGCCCTCCTGCTTCTCTTTCAGACCGTTGCGGTAGCGCAGGAAGTTTCGACCGAGGCGCAGCTCGACGTGCGAGTCCCCGCGGGCGCGGTTCAGCCGGCACAGGCTCCGGCGCGCCCGGGCGCGTTCTTTCCCCCGGACGAGGCGGTACGGGAGTTCGTCCGTCCCTATGTCGACAAGGGCCAGGCGAAGGGCATTGTGGTCGGGCTCATCGAACCGGACGGAAGCCGTCGTGTCCTGACCTTCGGCGAGGCCGGCGAAGGCGCGCGACCTCTGGCCGCCAGTTCCGTCTTCGAGATCGGCTCGATCACCAAGACGTTCACCGGCGCGGTCCTCGCTGACATGGTCAGGCGCGGGGAGGTGAAGCTCGACGACCCCGTCGCGAACTACCTGCCGGCCGACGTGCGCGTGCCCTCGCGCAACGGGCGGCAGATCACCCTGCTCGACCTTGCGACGCATCTGTCCGGCCTGCCGCGGTATCCGACGGGCTATGAGCCGCCGGATCCGGGCAATCCCTATGCGCATTTCGCGGCTGAGCACCTTCACGCGTTCCTGAACCACTACGAGTTGGAGCACGATCCGGGCGCGAAGTTCGAATATTCGAACCTCGGCATGGGCCTGCTCGGTCATGCGCTCGCCCGCGCGGCCGGCGCGGACAGCTTCCAGACGCTCGTCGCCGACCGCGTACTGCGCCCGCTGGGCATGTCGATGACCGCTTACGGCCGCAAGGCCGCGCTCGCGCCGTGGATGACCAGGGGCCACGATCAGAAAGGCGCTGTCGCGCCCTACTTCGACATCGCGGTGCTCGCCGGGGGCGGCGGGATCAACTCCAACGTCACCGATCTGATGACCTGGCTGGAGGCCAACATCGGCGAGCCCACATCTCGGCTGGAGCATGCCATGCGGGACGCCCATCGCGGTCATCACATCCCGCGCCCCGGCATGGAAGTGGGACTCGGCTGGATGGCCACGAAGCGGGGCGCGCTCAACCTCGTGGGCAACCGCGGGGGCTCGGCCGGGTACAGCACCTTCGTCGCCTTCGACCCTGATACGCGCGCGGGCGTGGTGGTGCTTGCGAACAGCGGCGACTTTGAATACGCCGACAAGATCGGGCGCGAACTTCTCAATCCCGAGCGACGCCCCCTGATCGCGGCCGAAACGAAATAACCGCTACGGCTCGCGCGGCGCCGCTCCGTCGGGAAAAGGGTCATCTCCTTCGGCGGCGGGAGACGAGCGTGAGATGCCGCCGACGCTTGGTTAAACCGTGGTCAGTCCGAGAACCTTCGCGATTCGGCGGAGCGGAACGAGGCCTCGCGGAGGAGAGTATCGCCGACCTTCCTTTTCGGCTTGCCGGAATAGCTTTTCGTCGCGAGAGCGGCGAGAGCCGTGTGGATGCAGGGCAGGCCTGGCTACGGATCACGAGCGACGGTGATGTGGTAGACCGGCTGGCCGCGCTCCCGCAGGGGCAGCACCATGCCATCGCGCTCGAGCTGCTGGAGCACGGCGCCGAGCTCGCCCTCGAGATGCGGCGCGCGGAGCGTCCCGAGGCTGTCCAGGCGCGTGGTCATCTCCGCGTGCAGAGGCGGACTGATCTGGTCATCAGGTTCCGTAGCCAGGGATGGGTGGTCGAGCGACTGCGGCGCCGCGAAGCTGAGGTAGGCGATGTCCAGGGTCGTGCCGAACTCGTGGGAACTCGTCGTGTCAGCGGCATTGGGATTGCGACGTTGCAGTTCCGACTGCTGCTCGCTCGTGCGCAGTACGGAGGTTATGTCGAGACGGAACGGCGGCAGCCCATGCGCATCGAGCCGTGCGTGGAACCGTCGCCCGACCTCCTCCAGCGCCGCCTGCGTGCCGGGCGTCACGTACGGCAGCGAGTAATTCAGATCCCGCAGCACCCACCACTGGGTGGACTCCGGCAGCTGCACGAGTGCACCACGGTCGAGGAGGGTAGCCAGGTGGGCGCTGTCGCGCACGGGGCCGACGCCGTTGCCGCGGGCCGCAGCGACGTGCGTCGCGTTCAGGTGCTGTCGCATGTCCTGCCGGATTGATCCGATCAATCCGGGCAGCCGCTGAACAATCGAATCGATCTCCGCCAGCCGCTGCTCCAGCGCGGCTCGGGAACGCTCCTCCGCCGCAGGGTCAGACGACTCCGTCGGCGCGGCAGCTTCGGGCGCAGCTGCCACGCCGCCCGTGGCGCTGGTCTCCGCGCTCCCGCCGCGGTCGCCGTCGCCGCGACAGCCGAGCAGAGCGGCTGTGGCGATGAAGCAGGCCGCTGCCAGTCTGATGTTCATGGACACTCGTACTGGCAAGGACTGCGCCGGGCAGACCGGGTCGAGTAGCGGGGCACGAACCGCCGGCTTGTTCCTGTACCGCTCCTGAAACAGAGGCGCGGCGCTCGTGACGCCTGTTGAATCGCTGCGCGTATCGCCCGAGGCATGCCGGTCGAGAGAGTGCACTCCGCCGTCTCGATCTCGAGATGGCCGTGCGTGGTCATCAGGCAGTACTCATGGAGAACCGGCCCGAGCGAGCGATCTGCTGCGCGGGATCGAGAAACAGGTTCCGGTCGTAGCATCTCGCTCCGTCGGCGGATCGGACCGGAGCCGGTGACGCTTCCGTGACATGGCGCTCGGATGCGGATGCGTCGCCCGCCGAGGAGCGTAACCTACCGGGATGCGGCCTCTCGCCTGGACGATTCTCTACGCCCTCGTCGCTGGACCGATGTTCGCCGAGGATGAGCGTGCGCCGTATGCGTTCTATCCGATGTCCGGAATCGTCGGGAAAGACGTCTTTCTCACCTACGCGGTCGATCTCGACTCGACGAGTGGGATCCGCGACTTCGACTGTTCGCAATACACGTACAACGGTCATCGCGGGATCGACGTCACGCTCGAGTCGTTCCGGCAGCAGGACATCGGGATGCCTGTCTTTGCGGCGCTCGATGGCACGGTGGTCGCGACGCACGATGGCGACGAGTTCGATCGCCGCCTGGATGGCGGTGGGAACAGCGCGGGAAACGCGGTCGTGCTGCGGCACAAGGGAACCCATATGACGCGCTATTTCCACCTGCGCAATGGCAGCGTCGCGGTGGTGCCCGGGCAGTTCGTCACGGCGGGGACGCAACTCGGACTGGCGGCCAGCAGCGGAACATCCTCATGGCCGCATCTCCATTTTCAATCCGAGTACGAGGGAGCGCACTACGAACCATCGGCCGGACCTTGTCGCGAAGGCCCGTCCTACTGGACGAATCCGAATCAGGTCCTGCTCGAACGCTCGTTTCACGCCGGCGAATTTGGTTTCTCGTCCGAAGCCTATGAGGTGCCCGCGACCCGGGAGAGCCTCGCCGAGGACCGCCAGGCTCGGACCGGCACGTACGTGCACGGCAGCACGATCCATTACCGTCTCACGATGCGGAATGTCCCTCCGCAGACGTCCTCTCAGATGCGGCTGAGGCGACCGGACGGGACGATCGCCGTGACACGCAATCAGGCCTACGGGAACGCGGCGTTGCTTCGTCTCTTCATGACGCGAGGATCCTTCGATCTGGAGGCAGATGTTCTCGGTCTCTGGAGACTCGAGATCGCATTCAACGGCGCAACGATGGTTACCGCTCCCTTCCTCGTCGTCGCGTCATCGTCGGAGATCGAGAACCGCGCTCCTCACGCGATCGGCGCTTCGATCAAGCCGGCGAATCTCACCGTGAACGACGTACCGCGGTGTGAAGTCGAGACGTCGCTCCTGTTCGAGGATCCGGACTACGACGTCATACGGTATCGATACGAGTGGTTCGTCGGAGATCGCCTCGTGCGCGACGTCACGAGCGGAGGGCTGATGGATGCCCTGCCGCGCGATGCAGCGCGACCGGGCGATCGAATCACCTGCCGCGTCACGCCGTCCGATGGCATGCTCGAGGGACCGACCGCGACTGCCGAGGGAAAGGTCGCGCTGTTGCTGCGGCGTCGCGCAGTGGCGCATTGAGCGGGGATGGCGAAGCGCCGCGGATGTCAGCCGGTGCATGCCGGTCGAGAGAGCACTTATCCGAGATGGTCGTGCGTGGTTCAGGCAGTACTCGTGGAGAACGCTAACCGAGCGGGCGTCTCCCGCGCTGGCAGATCGAGAACGACATCCGGTCGTCGTCATCGCGGGAGATCGGGATGGCGTCTACTCGCTGCCCGTTGCAACCTGTCTGCATTCACGCCGTAACTCAATCATCATTCAACCTTCAGCCAGGCGCGCTGTCGCTCTGCAATCCACGTCCGCGAATGTGATGGATCTCCGCGAGCTGGAGGCTTTGGTGAAATCGAAGTGCAGGGGAGCCTATGCCTCGACCCGTGATTCGCCCTCGATTCATCGTCGTTTCGGCGGTTGCCGTGCTCCTCACGTTTCTTGCCCACGAAGGAGCCCACTGGGCCGCCGGGGAGCTCCTCGGCAACCGGATGGACATGAACCTGAACGCCGCCTATCCGGAGTCCGGGCAGTTCCTGAAGGCCTCGCACAAAGGGGTCGTCGATGCGGCGGGTCCGCTCCTCACACTGCTGCAGGCCGTTCTGGCGCTGCTCGTCGTGCTCAAAGCCGGATCTCTCCTCGCGTACCCGTTCATCCTCTCCGCACTGGTTATGCGCCTGCTGGCGACAGGCGTCAGCGTCTTCAATCCCAACGACGAAGCGCGCCTCAGTCTGGCAATGGGGCTGGGCACCTGGACGCTGCCGTTCCTGGTCTGCGGTGTCCTCGTGGCCCTGACCATCATCGCGTCACGGCGGCTCCGCGCGACCTGGAGCTTCAACACCATCAGCGTGGTGCTGATCATCCTGTTCAGCTCCGCGGTCATCCTGTCCAGCCAGTTCGTGGCCGGACGGTGAGCCCTGATCCATGGCCCTGATCCATGTCGAACCCTGATCGTAGGCGTCGTGTACGCGCTCCTGAATCATGGTCACCAGCTCGACCACCTCGCCGGCGGTCCCTCCTCCCCGGTTGATCAGCGCCAGCGTGCCGCCGTCATCGCGGTCGTCTGGATTACGGCGAGGTGCTCCATCACGACTGACGCGCGGCCGGCACGAAGCCGGGGTCACACTCTGAGGATCGACCAGGCGATCAGCACCGCGGTCATGGTGATGAGGAACATGTAGGCGGATGCGGCGATCGCCCCTTTGACGATCGTCCCCGCAACGCCGCTGGCGAGGACACGATGCAGGCTCAGATAGAAGTAGGGGATGAGAGCCATCGAGAGAATCGCGCCGGCGATTTTGCCTCCGCTGCCGGCGAGGGTCAGCAGAACCGCGATCGAGTTGAGGAAGAAAGCGAAGGCGTGGAGGTGAATCGCGTGGTAGAGGTGTGGAACGAATCTCCGCTCCTTCCGCCGGAACAGCATCCAGGTGATCGCGGCGAAGAGCGGCATCAGAACGAACATCGCGCGCGGGAGCCACGTCAGCACCGCCTGGCCGATACGGTCCGCCTCAGCTTCTTCGGCCCCCACCTCGGCCGCCGTGCCGAGGTCGACCTGCACGATGGAAGAGCGGATGTCGGGGACCAGCAGGGAAATTGCGAAGAACACCACGCTCCAGATCAGATAGAGCCGGATCGGTGAGATGTAGCGGACGCGCCGGCCATCGAGGAAATCCTCGGTCAGTCCGCCCGGCCGGGTGACGAGCATCTTCATCGTCCGGACGATCTTTCCGTCGAGATGCAGGAGCTCATGCGCGAGCTCGTGCAGGAGGTCGCGCACGCCGACGCGGAGATCGGCAGCCTTCTGACCGCATGAGGAGCAGTACGGCCCGTGCAGCTCGGACGCACAGTTCGCGCAGGCGCCGGCCGCGGATGAGGAGCTCGTCGGCGGCATCGAGGCGCCGTCAGTCGGGATGGGCGGCATGGCGGTCGGTTCGACGGGAGCGGAAGTGTATCGCTGCGCAGGGCTGTTCAAGGCAGGATTTTCGCAGCGGTCAGGATGACGGATTGGTGCGGGCGGCCCATCCGCATCGTCACGAAGTGCAGACGTCCGCCGCGCCGCAAAAGGGGGGTCAGGACGAATTGGGGACAGGCCTTCAAATGTCGACGGACGAATTAGGGACAGGCCTTCAGACGAATTAGGGACAGGCCTTCAAATTCAGCTGAAGGACTGGAGAGAGCAGCTCCAGGCCCACTCCTCCGCGAGCCAGTTCGACTCTGATGGGCTGAACCCGACCAAAGCGCATCTCCCATGGGCGAGTGTCAGACCCTGATCGGCATCCGGCCGGTCAGAATGACCCGATGATGCCGGCTGCACCGCCTCCGCGGACGCACCCCTACCGTCGGGAGCGTGATGCGGCGCGGTGGTAGTGGCGGGCGGTGATCGGCGGGACTTCGGGAGGGAAGAGGAAGGGCGGTGGGCGGCGGCGCATGCGGCCGCGGCAGGCGTCGGCGAGTGCGCGGGTGTCGGGATCGCGTTTGATCTCGTCGCGGCAG
>DASVLC010000357.1:0-13940 GCA_036385045.1 Thermoanaerobaculia bacterium
CGATCCAGCGCAGCACGGAACGAGAGCGCATCATCCTCCGGCCATCCATTGTCACTCGTTACAGGAACGGCGTTCGCACCGACGCGTCGATCGATCCCTCGCAGATCCGGGGTCTGGCGCTCGAATTGTTCGGGATCGAGCTCGGCGAAACGCCTCTGCTGTTCGAGAGCGCGAGTCGAGGGCCGAGGGCTGAGGGCTGAGGGCCGGGAAGCGCGCGGGGTTGGGTGAGATCTCACGCCTGTCATCCCGAGCCAGGGACGGCGGTGCGCCGCGTCTGAGAGTGAGAACCCGTGCCCGAGCCCGAGCCCGAGCCCGGGCCCGGCTTTTCGGGATTGCGACTCGGGCACGGGCGCGGGCTCCGGGGTTTGAGCGCGTGACGGTGAGACCATATGCGGAGGCCAACCTGACGCGAATTGCTCACGTCGGGGATTCCATCACCAGACTTGTCGCCCCTCTCCCCGCGATTTTAGCGGGGAGAGGGTGGCCCTGAGCGAAGCCGAAGGGCCGGGTGAGGCCGTGCAACCCGCCACAAGCGAGCAAGTTGCAAGTGAAGGGCGATTGTTCGACCCCCCTCATCCGCCTTCGGCACCTTCTCCCCCCGCAAAAAGCGCGGGGGGAGAAGGGCAACAAGGCATGGGCAAGGAAGGACCGACAAGAAACCAGCTCGTCATGCAGGTCTTCGCGCACAACGACTCACGTTTCTTTCTCTCAGTCGCGACGCTCGCGCCGTGTCTTGGCTCGGGATGACAGAAAGCGCGGTGATACTCATTCCCAGCGCCTTCAGACGCCAGGCCTCATCGACCCTACAAGCTCGTCCGCAACCCGTCCCGTGGATTCCCGCTGTAGGCCTTCTCGATCTCTGCGACCGCTTCGGCCGGAGCCTCCGGTGGGATGACGATCTGGATCCTGCAGTACTGATCGCCGGCCTCGCTCTTCGTCCTGACACCCTTGCCGGTCAGCCGGAGGCTCCTGCCTGCCTGGGTTCCGGGAGGAATCTTCATCCGGATGGATCCATGAAGAGTCGGAACGTCGATCTCGGCGCCGTTGATCGCCTCGCCGATCGTGACCGGCAGATCGATGTGGATGTCCTTCCCGCGCCGTTCGAAGAAAGGGTGAGGCCGGACGTGGATGGTGATCTGGATCAGCTGGCCGTCGCGGTTCAGGCGAATCTTCTGACCATCACCAATCCCTTCGGGGATCTTGACCTTCACCTGGTCGCCGTTGGCGTGCAGCCGCATGGTGTTGCCGAGAATCGCGTCGCGGAAATCGATGGTCATCTCGGCGGTCACCGGTTCCGGCTCGACGCGAAGCCCTGCACCGCCACCACCTCCGAAGAGATCGCCGAAGATGTCGGTGAAATCCATCGTGCCGCCACGCCGTGCGCCCTTGCGGCCGCGCCCGGCAGCTTTGCCGAACTGCGAAAAATCGAACCCGTCGAACGGATTCGCTCCTCCGGGACCGAACGCTTCCCGGCCCAGGCGGTCGTACTGTGATCGTTTCTCGGCGTCGGAAAGGACGGCGTAGGCCTCGGAGAGCTCCTTGAACTGGTTCTCGGCCTCTTTGTTTCCCTTGTTACGGTCGGGATGGTACTTCTTGGCCAGGTCGCGGTACGCCTTCTTGAGGTCAGCGTCGGACGCGTTCTTCTTTACGCCGAGGATCTCGTAATAGTCCTTCCCGGCCATGCCGGCGGAAGTCTATCAGTTGTACGGAGGAGTTCTGCTGCTGCAAATCGGTCACGCAATTTGCTTTTCACGACTCATCTGGAAAGAATCGGAACGGGCGAAACCTGAAATGTACGGAACCCTTGCGCGACGAAACGTCCTGACGATGATCCTGGCCGGTGGCCAGGGAGAACGACTGTCACCACTGACGAAGGACCGCGCAAAGCCGGCGGTTCCGTTCGGTGGGCGCTATCGAATCATCGACTTCGTCATCAACAACTTCATCAACTCCGGGTTCTTCAAGATCAAGGTTCTGACGCAGTTCAAATCGAACTCGCTGATCGAGCACATCACGCGGACCTGGCGTCTGGTGCCGGAGATCGGACAGTACGTCGACATCGTTCCGGCTCAGATGCGTCGCGGACCGTTCTGGTTCCGCGGCACGGCCGATGCGGTGTTTCAGAACCTCGAGCTGATCTTCGACGAGAAGCCGGAATACGTCTGTGTGTTCGGCGGAGACCACATCTACAAGATGGATGTGAATCAGATGCTGCAGGACCACATTTCGAATGATGCGGACCTGACCATCGCGACGATTCCGGTGCCGCTCAGCGAGGCGCAGCACTTCGGCGTGGTCGAGATCGATTCGGACTACCGGGTCACCGGCTTCGTCGAGAAGCCGAAGCATGGGGCGAAGACGATGCCGGATCGCCCCGACATGATCCTCTCGTCGATGGGCAATTACATTTTCAAGGCGAACGTGATGATCGACGTTCTTCAGCGCAATGCGCTGAAGAATGCGGGCGTCGACTTCGGCAAGGAGATCATCCCGGAGATGTATCCGCGGATGAAAGTGATGGCCTACGACTTCGCCACGAACTACATTCCGGGCGAAGAGCCGCACAACCAGGGGTACTGGCGCGACGTCGGAACGATCGATTCGTACTTCGAGGCGGCGCTCGATCTCGTGTCGGTCACGCCGCAATTCAATCTCTACAACCCGCTCTGGCCGATGGTATCGGCTCCGATGCACCTTCCACCCGCGAAGTTCGTGTTTGCGGACTCCAAGTCGCAGAGGGTAGGAATCGCGACTGACTCGCTGGTTTCGGACGGCTCGATCATCTCAGGCGGGACGATCAATCGCTGTGTGCTTCATCCGCGGGTCCGGATCCGTTCGTACGCCGACGTCGACGAGTCGATCCTGATGGACGGCGTCGAAGTGGGAAGGCATTCCAGGATCCGGCGGGCGATCATCGACAAGGGCGTCAAGATTCCGCCGAACACGACGATTGGTTATGACCTCGAGGAGGACCGGGAGCGCTTCACGGTCACCGAATCGGGAATTGTCGTCGTGCCGAAGGGCGTAAAGATCGCCGCCAGCGAATCCGATGTGCCGGTGACCACACCGGAATAGAACAAGGGAGTCCAATGACGCAGTCAAAGAACCGCTCCGACGGCCGTAAGGCCGACGAGCTTCGTCCCGTCTCGATTCAGACGAATTTCAACAAACACGCCGAAGGGTCGGTGTTGATCGAGGTGGGCGACACGCGTGTCATCTGCACCGCCTCGGTGCAGGAGCGCGTACCGCCGTTCCTTTATCGAAGCGGCCGCGGGTGGGTCACCGCGGAGTACGGAATGCTGCCCCGCGCCACCACCGAGCGGACCGATCGCGAGGCAGCGAAGGGGAAGCAGGGAGGGCGCACGATGGAGATCCAGCGCCTCATCGGCCGATCGCTTCGTGCCGCAGTCAATCAGGAACTGATGGGTGAACGGACGATCTGGATCGACTGCGACGTCATTCAGGCGGATGGCGGGACGAGAACCGCCTCGATCACCGGCTCGTACGTGGCGCTCGTGCTCGCACTTTCCCGGCTCTACATCGACGGCGTGATGGCAAGCTGGCCGATCGGCGATTTCATCGCCGCGGTCTCAGTCGGCATGATCGGCGGCTCTCCGATGCTCGATCTCAACTACGCGGAAGACTCGAAGGCCGGAGTCGACATGAACGTCGTCGCCACCGGCAAGGGGCGCTTCGTCGAGTTGCAGGGCACCGCCGAAGGGGCGACCTTCAGCGACGAGGAGATGCAGGCGATGCTCGGCCTCGCGAAGAGCGGAATCGCGCAACTCGTGGAGAAACAGCGCGAGGCACTCGCCCCTGTGCTGGCGCGCGTAGACGGTCTGGCGATGGAGCGGCTGAACAAGAAGTTCCGGTAGGAGGAGCGGTTCCTCGGGGTTCCTCGGTTCCTCGGAGTTCCTCGGAGTTCCTCGGGTTGTCTGCCACCGTTGCTTTGGGGGATTTGCGGCGCCGAGCCTAGCTGTCTGTCATCCTTGCCTGTCATCCCGAGCTGCCGGAGCCCCAGGGGTTTGGCGGGTGGGTGTGAGGGACGGAGGCCGGAGAGGGATCCCTTGCCGACGACCCGGGCACGACGCACCACCCACCCATCCTCGCGCACGATGATGGGATCCTTCGACCGTCCTTCACCCCTCCCGCCAGCCCGCCCACCCTCGGGGTTCCGGCGGCTCAGGATGACAGGCAGGATGACAGGCCGTTTAGCAGAGCCGAGGGCCGAGGGAGAAGGGCCGAGGGAGGAGAGGAACCCAGCGGCTCACCGAAACTGCGAATCCCGCGAGCAACCCGAGGAACCGAGGAACCCGAGGAACCCGAGGAACCGAGGAACCGAGGAACCGAGGAACCGAGGAACCTAGGAACCGAGGAACCCGAGGAACTCCGAGGAACTCCGAGGAACTCCGGTAGGAACTCCGCTAGGAACCGCCTTCCCCCAGCTCACCGCGTCATGGTGATCAAAGTCCGGTCGACCATCTCGGAGGTCGTGACGTCGAAGTAGGGCCGCTGCACGGTCACGCGTGGGCGGTGGCGTCTCGGCGCGATCTGGGCGGCGCGATAGCTGCCCGAGGCCTTCGAGATGTCGGTCGGCATCTCCATCTTCCGCAGGAGTTCTTCCAGCGCCTTCGTATCTGCGGCGACATCACCCGACGTGTAGTACGCCTGCGGCTTTTCGGTGCCGGCTGATGCAGCGGCTGTCTCGCCCTTCACCTCTCCATATCCGTACGAGTCCGCGTAGAACTGCGCGACCGCCTCGAGGGTTGCGTCGGTGTCATAAATAGCAGTGGGAGGCGGTTCGGTCGACGGATCGATGAGCCGATGAGCCTCTTTCGTCTTCTCGGTGAGCTGGCCCAGATAGCGGGAGCCGGGATAGACGACGAAACTGAAAGCCTCAGGCTCCGCCGTGTTTTCGCCGCGACGGCAGCCGGCCGGAAACAGGATGCATACGAAAAGCAGTGACAGCAGGATTCGAGTCCGCAACATGCCGCGGATTATACGGAGTACGGTTCCTCGGAGTTCCTCGGGGTTCCTCGGGGTTCCTCGGAGTTCGTCGAGAGTTCCTCGGAGTTCCTCGGAGTTCCTCGGGGTTCCTCGAGAGTTCCTCGGGGTTCCTCGGGCTTTCCTCGGGTGGGCGGTGCATTCCGCCCGGTCGTCGGCAAGGGATCCCTCTCCGTCCTCCGCCCCTCACACCCCCCCGCCCACCCCCGGGGCTCCGGCGGCTCGGGATGACAGGCATGATGACAGGCGGGAGCCAGGCTCGGCCTCAAAGACTGAAGCGCCGACCCGACGACGAACCCGACGAACTCCGAGGAACTCCGAGGAACTCCGACGAACCCCGAGGAACTCCGAGGACTCCGAGGAACTCCGACGAACTCCGAGGAACTCCCCTCAGCCCTCGGCCCTCGGCCCTCGGCCCTCCATCACGACGTACTCACCGACCGTCTGACCAGTCACATCGGCGAATCGCTGTGAATACGACTTCACCGCTCCGCTCGGTTCGTCGAGAAAGATCCGCTCGACCCGGAAGAGCGGGACGAACATGGTGATCATGTCGATGTCCTGTTCCTCCTCCCTTGCGATCTGATGAATCCAGTCGTCGAACGAGTCGAGATTGATTCCACGCAGCGTGACTCCCGCGGCCGACAAAGCGCGGAGAATTCCGAAGAACTTCTCCTTCGGGTTCACGAGGTTGATGATCACGAGTGCGTTTGTTTCGAAGCCCTCGATCATTGACTCTCTTCCCCGGCTGTCTTCTCCGACAGTTCGATCAGAACGCCATTGCCGGCCGCGGGGTGTAGAAACGCCACGCGGCATCCGTGCGCACCGGGCACCGGCGTCTCGTTGATCAGACGAAACCCCTGAGCCTTCAGCCGCTCCACGTGTGCGTCGATGTCTTCGACGCGGAAGCAGAGATGATGGATTCCCTCGCCGCGCTTCTCGATGAACTTCGCCACTGGAGACTCCGGGCCGGTCGGTTCGAGAAGCTCGAGATTGGCATCTCCGACGGAGAGGAAGGCGGTCTTCACTCGTTGGCTCTCGACTACTTCCATGTGGTCGATCGAGAGTCCCATCGCTTCGTAGATCCGGGCCGTCTCGATGGAGCTGACGGCGATGCCTATATGGTCGAGGGTCGGTTTCTTCATTGGTTCCTCTGATTTGCTTTGGTGTTGCTCATACGCCGCGCGCCGCGGCTCCCCAGATGTGCTTGTGAAGTTGTGTCTGGAACCGTGCAGGGAGGCGGTCGGCGAGCATCCATTCCGCGAGCAGACGCATATCCATCTGTCCCCACACCGGTGAGATCAGTACGGTCCAGCGATCGAGTCTCCGCTCTTCGATCACCCGCCTGGCCCATTCGTAGTCGGCCCTGTCAGCGATCACGAACTTGATCTCGTCGTTCGGCTTCAGCTGTTCGAGATTCGACCAGCGGTTCTTCGCTTCCTCGCCGGAGCCGGGACACTTGATGTCCATGATCAGAATCGCTCGCCGGTCGACCGGCGTGACGTCGATCGAGCCTGAAGTCTCGATCAGAACCTCGAATCCGTCGTCGCAGAGGCGTGTCACCAGTTCGAACGCCTCGGGTTGCGCGAGCGGCTCGCCGCCGGTGATCTCGACGAGCGGGCATCCGTAGCTCTTCACTCGTGCAATCACGTCGTCCAGAGTACGCGTCTCACCCCCGGTGAACGTGTAGTCAGAGTCACACCATGTGCAGCGGAGGTTGCAGCCGGTGAGGCGGACGAAGACACAGGGACGTCCGGCATGGGACGACTCCCCCTGAATCGAGAAGAAGATTTCAGTGACTCGCATCGTCGTCGGCCTGTACGGCGGAGAAAGTCATTTCAGAAGTTCTTGAACGAGCTTGCGTGGTGCGGGCGGTTCGTCGCCGAAATAGGTGAACGACAGGAAGCGCCGGCGTAGTTCTTCGTGATCGCCGGCGGCGCGTCCGAGCTGGATGCGAGCGATGACCTCGCCTTCGCGCACCTCATCACCAGTGTTGCGATCGAACATGACTCCGGCAGCGAAATCGACCTCGTCTTCCGCTTTCCTCCGTCCCGCACCGAGGTCGACGGTGAAGACGCCGGCGTGATAGGTGTCGATGAAGACGATATAGCCGCTGCGGGGGGCGCGGACTTCGATCGTCTCACGAGGTTGAGGGAGGAGCGAGTAGTCGTCGACGACGGCAGGATCGCCTCCCTGTGCCGCGATCCAGCGCCGTGTCTGCTCGAGCGCACGCCCGGACGAGAGCGCATCGGCGAGTGCGGCGTTTGCGGACTCCTCATCGAAGCGGCCAGACATCACGAGGATCCGTTCCGCCTGGGCACGTGTGATCTCGAGGAGGTCTGCGGGCCCCGTCCCTTTCAGTGCGTCGAAGGTCTCGATGACTTCATTGGCGTTCCCGGCGGCAACGCCGAGCGGGCGATCCATGTCGGTGATCAAAGCCTCGACGCGGGTTCCCGAGCCGGCCGCCGCGGCAATCAGACTTTGTGCAAGTGCTTTCGAGTCGGCGTACTCCCGCATGAAGGCTCCGCTGCCGGTCTTGACGTCGAGTATCAGAGAGGAAGCTCCCATGGCGAGCTTCTTCGACATGATGGACGCGGTGATGAGCGGGAGCGACTCGACGGTTCCAGTCACGTCCCGGAGCGAATACATCTTTCGATCGGCCGGCGCGATGTCGGCGGTCGAGGTCGTGATTACGCAGCCTGCATCGGCGACGCACCGCTCGAATTCGTCGCGGGACAGACGCGCGTTGAAACGCGGAATCGCCTCGAGCTTGTCGAGTGTGCCGCCGGTATGTCCGAGTCCGCGGCCCGAGAGCATGCCGATCTTCACGCCACACGCGGCGACCCAGGGCGTGAGGACGAGCGATACCTTGTCGCCGACGCCGCCCGTGGAGTGTTTGTCGGCAATGAAGTCGTAGCGGTCGCGGAGGTTCCACTGCTCTCCCGATCGCAGCATCGCCTGGGTCAGCGTCGCCATCTCGTCGAGGCTCATCCCGCGGATTGCGATGGCCATCAGCAGGGCCGACATCTGATAGTCGGGAATCGATCCGCGCGTGAAGCCTTCGATGAAGAACTCGATCTCCTCCGGCTCCAGAGCAATCCCCTTGCGCTTCTCGTTCAGCAGCTCGTAGACGCTGTAGTGACTCACGGGCGAAGTCTATCGCTAGAGCGTGGCAGCCTCGCAGTCCGTCTTCTTTGGTAGAGTCAAGAGCGTGAAGGCAGTCGTACTTCTCTCCGGTGGGCTGGACTCCGCTACGGTGCTCGCAATTGCTCGAAGCGAGGGGCGCGAGTGTCACGCGCTCTCGATTGTCTACGGGCAGCGGCATGCGGTGGAGCTCGATGCGGCGAGACGGGTCGCGGCAGCCGTCGGCGTGGCTGAACACGTGATCCACAGCCTCGACCTCCGCGTGTTCGGAGCCAGCGCACTGACCGCTGACCTCGAAGTACCGAAGGATGCGGTTCATGCGACTGGAATCCCCGTTACCTACGTTCCTGCTCGAAATACCATCTTTCTCGCGCTGGCCCTCGGTTTCGCCGAAGCGCGCGGAGCAGACGAGATCTGGCTCGGAGTCAACGCGGTCGACTTCAGCGGCTATCCCGACTGCCGTCCCGAGTTCATCGATGCCTTTCAGCGGGTGATCGTCACCGGGACGAAGAGTGGAACCGAGCGGGGCGAACCTCGCATCGTCGCACCACTGATGGAGCTCTCGAAAGCCGAGATCATCCGCCGCGGAATGTCCCTCGGTGTCGATTACTCACTGACTCACTCCTGCTATGACCCGCGCGCGGATGGCAGAGCCTGTGGTCACTGCGATTCGTGTCTGCTTCGCAGTGAGGGGTTCCGGAACGCGGGGGTTGCTGATCCGACGAAGTATTAGGGCGGCGGCGAGACGCTGCAACCGCCGGGTATGTTGGTGATGTTGCCCCTCTCCCCGCAAAAATCGCGGGGAGAGGGGCGACAAAACCTCGTGTTCGGCGGGGAGTTCCGTTCGTAGCGCAGGCGTCCTCGCCTGCCGTACCGCGGACGTCCTCGTCCGCAGGGGGCGTCTCGCCCCCCGCACCCGCAAGCTTGCTCGTGCAGGCAACTGACAGCCCACTACCGTTACACTGCCCCCGATGATGAAACGACGTGCAATCGTGGTCGTCTGCGACTCTCTCGGTGTTGGCGAGCTGCCTGATGCCGCGGAGTTCGGGGACGAAGGATCCAACACACTCGGCCATGTTCTCGATGCCGAGCATCCGACACTTCCGAATCTGTCGAGCCTCGGGCTGCTGCATACGCTTCCCGAGCCGCGATCGACGGAGTCGCCGATCGGTGCATGGGGCCGGATGGCCGAGCTGAGTGCGGGGAAAGACACTACGACCGGTCACTGGGAGATGATGGGGCTGGTCGTCGCCGATCCCTTCCGGACCTATCCGGACGGGTTTCCGCCCGAGGTCATTGAGGAGTACGAGCGGAGGATCGGCCGAACGACTCTCGGGAACAAGCCTGCATCCGGTACGGTGATTCTCGACGAGCTCGGTGAAGAGCACATGCGT
The DNA here is from genome assembly GCA_036385045.1 of Thermoanaerobaculia bacterium. Lineage (GTDB taxonomy): Bacteria > Acidobacteriota > Thermoanaerobaculia > Gp7-AA8 > Gp7-AA8 > QHVT01. Next base: position 9,543 of record DASVLC010000357.1, read on the forward strand.
ACCGGCCGGCCGATCGTTTACACCTCCGGTGATTCCGTCTTTCAGGTGGCCGCGCACGAGAAGATCATCCCGGTCGAAGAGCTATGGCAGATCTGCCAGACGGCGCGTGAGCTGATGCGAGGCGAACACAACATCGGCAGAATCATTGCGAGACCGTTCGTCGGCGAGGGCCGCGGGCGGTTCACGCGCACGGCGAACCGGAAGGATTTCTCAGTGAAACCGACAGGCGAGACGGTTCTCGAGCGAGCCCACAAGGCGGGCCGTGAGGTCATCGGACTCGGCAAGATCGCGGACATCTTCGATGGTGTCGGCATCGGAAGCGAGATCAGAACGGAGTCGAATTCGGACGGAATGCGGAAGACGATCGAGCTGGTACGGGAATCGAGCGCCGATCTGATCTTCACCAATCTCGTCGATTTCGATTCGAAGTACGGCCACAGGAACGACGCTCATGGCTACGCGAAAGCGCTCGAAACATTCGATACTGAGATGCCCGCGCTGCTCGAAGTCATGCGTCCCGGCGACCTGATGTTCCTTACCGCGGATCACGGCTGCGATCCGACGGACGTATCGACGGACCACACGCGGGAGTACGTGCCCCTCGTCATCGCTGGACCGTCCATCAGGCGTGGGATCGACCTCGGTACGAGGTCGACATTCGCAGACCTCGGTGCGACGGTCTGTGATCTGCTGGCGCTGCCGCGAAACGGTCTGGCGGGAACGAGCGTCCTACCTGAACTGGGAGAAACGACATGATGCGATTCGGAACGATGTGGAAGAGGGGTGTGGTGGTTGTGGCGCTGAGCATCGTGCTGCCGTATGCCGCGGACGTGAACGCGCAGACGGTCGGGGAGCGGATCGCGATCGACGCGGCTGCAATCGACAGGGTCGCGGAGGTCAGCCAGAGAGATCTTCCGGTCGCCCTCTTGAAACGAATCGTCGATGAGGACATCGAGTTGATGCGGGGCCCGCGCCCGGATGGAACCTACGAACACGCTACGTGGGAGCGTTTCGAGGCGTCGCGTCTTACCAGCGTCTTCGCGATCAGGCCGCGAGGCGACGAGATGCAGTCTGTCGAAATGAAAGGCCCGAACGTCTATCGCGTCATCGTCGGCGTGCCGGGACGACGGTTACTGGTACGGCAAAATCGTCCGATCTGGATCGAGCGGGTCGATGCCGAGTACGTCGGCGATGCGTCAGGGCGAATACAGCAGACCTCGATCCCTGTACAGGTCTGGCTGCAGCCGGGAGAGCTGCGAACCGTCGATCTCCCGACCATCTCGCGGCAGGCGACGGTACGAGTCGTCGCAACGGCCGACAAGGAGAGCGGAACCGGCAACATCGACGTGTCGCTCGTCCAGGCCAGAATCGTCGATAGCGTCCGGAGTCCGTATGCCGCTGCGATCGTTCAGGCAAAGGCACTTCCGCGTCTCATCGACGGGCGTGACATTGAGGCGATCCGAATTGCAGCGCAGCGGATGCGGGCAGCGGTGCCTTCGGCTGGAGTGGCTGGGACCCAGGCCGCGGCCATCGACAGAATGGACGCCAGAAGCGATCTCCAGCGCGAGTTGAGGGAAATCGATGAGTTATTGCGAGGCGGCGAGTTGGAGCGCTGGCGGGGTCTCGACCGGCTCCAGAGCCTGATTCGCTCGTTCGGCCCGTAACCGTTCCGATACAGTAGTGAGGGCCGCACGGTGCAGGAGAGCACCTTGCGCGAAACTTGCAGCGCTCCGTCGCCCGCGGCGAATGGAGGTGCCGCGGTTGTTGATCGCCACGCGGTTTGACGCCTATGGGGTGGCTGGCGTAGAATGCCCGTCCCTCTTGTTGTTTTCCCTAGCGTTTCCGAAAGGAGCCACACTTGTCGTCAGTAAAACTAAGTTTCAAGGTCGGGGATAAGCTCGTTTATCCAAATCACGGGGTAACCGTGGTAGAGCACATCGGCGAGTCGCCGATCATGCCCGCTGGAGACAGCTACTATCACCTGCGCCTGCTTGCCAATAACTCGCGGCTGGTGGTCCCGATCACGAACCAGGAGCGCGTCGGACTCCGCCGTCTCTACCAGCAGAAAGAGATCAAAGGCCTGCTCGGCCTGCTCGAGCAGAAGCCGGTGAAGAGCCAGACCGACTGGAAGGGTCGTTACCGCGAGAACCTCGAGAAGATGAAGACGGGTCGTCTCGAAGATGTCGCTGATGTGCTGAAGAACCTCAACGAAGTTCAGAAGCGCAAGAGCCTCTCGTTCCGTGAAAAGAAGATGTATGACCGGGCCAAGTACCTCCTCGTGTCCGAGGTGGCGATCGTCAAGAACATCCCTGAGCCTGATGCCGAGAAGCTGATTCATCGCTGTCTCGAGAAAAGCCTCGACGGACATTGAGCATCGTTTCGTCCTTCTTCACAGCCGCCTTCGGGCGGCTTTTTTTTCGGTTGAATCTTCGCATCCCAACGTCGAGAATGGCGCTTCCTGAAGCCGGACGGACCTTTCGATGACTGCGCGCCTGCCCGAGTGGATTCGTGAAAAGAAGTTGAATCTCGCCTCGCTTCGCGGGATCAAGACGATGTTGCGCGAGCGGGATCTTCACTCGGTGTGTGAGTCGCTCGCCTGTCCCAACCGCACGGAATGCTTCTCGCGCGGCACGGCGACTTTCATGATCCTTGGCGACGTCTGCACGCGTGCTTGCGGGTTCTGTAACGTCACCACCGGCCGCCCCTACGCTCCTCCAGCCGTAGATGAGCCGCGAGCGGTTGCCGAAACAGCGGCGAGGCTCGGGTTGCGTCACATCGTGGTCACCTCGGTGACGCGCGACGATCTGCCGGACGGCGGTGCGCAGCAGTTCGCGGAGACGATCCGGGAGCTGAGAACCGTGCTTCCTTCGGCTGCAGTCGAAGTGCTGACGCCCGATTTTCGCGGTAACACCGCGGCCGTGAGAGTCGTCGTCGAGGCGAGGCCCGACTACTTCAACCACAACGTCGAAACGGTCCCTCGCCTTTACGACTATGTGCGACCTGGATCGCGGTTCGAACGCTCACTCGCAGTGCTTCGCCATGCGAAGACGATCGATCCGTCGATCGTCACGAAATCGGGGCTCATGCTCGGCTTCGGCGAGTCGCGCGATGAAGTCGTTCAGGTGCTCGAGCGGCTGCACGAGGCTGGGGTCGAGATCGTCACGATCGGCCAGTATCTGCAGCCGAAACGCGAGAAACTCGATGTCGTCGACTACGTCACTCCCGAGGTCTTCGACGAATATCGTCGCATCGGTGAGAGGCTCGGGTTCAGAAGTGTCTTCTCGGGACCGTTCGTCCGCAGCTCGTACATGGCGGATGTCGTGGCTCACGCAGCGGCAGGAGCGTAGGCCCGGGCGGTTACACTGAGAGGGTGAAGCCGAAGCCGCGACAGATTCCCGCTGACGCCCCCGAACGGACGGCGTACTTCGTGACCTATCTCCCGATGTTTCTCGACTTTCTCGCGGTGGAGAAGGGGTTGGCGAAGAACTCACTGGCGGCTTACTCGGTTGATCTCCGGCATTTCGGCCACTGGCTGATGGGGCAGGATCTCGAGCTCGACGCTGTCGAGCGGATCCATCTGGTGAGGTATTTTCAGGCGCTTCGCTCGGCGGGCATTTCGGCGCGGTCGGTCGCGAGGGCACTTGCCGCGATTCGTGGTCTGTTCCGCTTTCTGGTGGCCGAGCGTCATGCGAAGAGCGACCCGACGGAGAACGTCGAGAATCCGCGGCTCTGGTCGTCGCTGCCGAAGTCGATCGCACCGCACGATGTAGAGGCCCTCCTGGCGGCGCCGGATCGCGCTACCCCCGAGGGACTTCGCGACGCCGCGATGCTGGAACTGCTCTACGCAACAGGCCTGCGCGTGAGTGAGCTCATCCGGGTCCGCATCGACGAACTGGTGATGGATGCCGGTTTCCTCCGGACCATCGGCAAAGGCTCCAAAGAGCGGATCGTACCGTTCGGGGATGCGGCACGCGATGCAATCCTCGCGTACATGGACAGTGGACGGAGCGCGTTCGACAAGCACGCCGATCCGCATCTCTTCCTCTCGCAGAGAGGACGGCCGATGACGCGGCAGTCATTCTGGATGAAGATCGTCCGGCACGCACAGAACGCCGGGATCCATGCCCATATCTCTCCGCATGTGCTGCGGCATTCATTCGCGACTCACCTGCTGGAGAACGGGGCCGATCTGCGGTCCGTGCAGATGATGCTCGGCCATGCGGATATCTCGACGACGCAGATCTATACCCACGTCTCCCGGGCTCGGCTTCAGAAGATGTACGAGAGCTTTCACCCGCGGGCGTGAGCATGTAGTCAGGAAAGGCGAAGTAGCCTCACTCGCTATGCGCTGCGGGCTACAGAGTACGCAGCTTGCCAGGCCCCTCGCATGCCCACCCA
>DASVLC010000358.1:0-43536 GCA_036385045.1 Thermoanaerobaculia bacterium
GCGAGGGGCCTGGCAAACTTCGTACTCCGTAACGCCGAGGGCAGAAAGAGGGCCGAACCCACCAGCCCCATTTTCAATTTTCAATTTTCAATTTTCAATTCAAGCCAGAGAACGAAGAACCAGAGAACCAGATGACAGACACTCCCCCCCCGCCTCGCTCCGGAATCGTCGCCTTCGTCGGCCGTCCGAATGCCGGAAAGTCGACGCTTCTGAACCGGATCCTCGGACAGAAGGTATCGATCGTCTCACCGAAGCCGCAGACGACTCGGAACCGGATCGTCGGAATCCTGAACGAGCCGCGAGGTCAGCTCACGTTTCTCGATACGCCCGGCATTCACCGGCCGCTGCACAAGCTCAACGTCCGAATGATGGATCACGTGAGATCCGCACTCAGCGAGGCCGATGTGATCGCGCTCATCGTCGACGCGGATGAAGAATTCGGCAAGGGAGATCAGTTCGTGGTCGACATGCTGCGGGAGGAGCGGAAGAGCAATCCCGACGCTACGCTCGTCCTGCTGCTCAACAAGATCGACCGGCTGAAGAAGCAGAGGCTCCTGCCGCTGATGGAGCGATACAACGCCTTCGGAATCTTCGACGAGATCGTGCCGCTATCGGCATCTACCGGCGATGGTGCGAGCGAGTTAGTGTCACTTCTGTTCCGCTCCGTTGCCGAGGGCGAGGCGACCTACCCGGTCGAGGACTACACGACGCAGCCCGAGCGCTTTTTCGCGGCGGAGATCGTCCGGGAGAAAGTTCTCCACCACACTTCGGACGAGTTGCCGTACACCACTGCGGTAGCGATCGACCGCTTCGAGGAAGACGAGGAAAGCGGAATGCTGAGCATTCACGCCACGATCGTCGTGGAGCGCGACTCCCAGAAGGGGATCGTCATCGGACGGCAGGGGAGCATGATCAAGCGGATCGGTACGGAGGCACGCGAGGAGCTCGAGTCGATCCTCGGGACCAAAGTCTTTCTCGATCTCCGCGTCGCCGTCCATGAGGGATGGCGTGAGGATGTCCGATTCCTCGGAGAGCTCGACTGGCCGCTGCGCTGAACTCGAACGATCGCCGTTCGTTCACCGCTTCGCCGCATGTATGGCGCGAAGTGCCGAATCATGCGGATTTTCAGGCTTTTCTGCGCTCTGATCACGACCGGCGAGTGGGAGTCTCGATCCAGCGGAGCTGCTGATGCGTCCCCACGTGACGTTGTCGCAAAAAAGCTGTGCGCAAACGGTGCAAAGGTGATTAACATTACCCATAGTCGTTCCAAAACGAGGGAGGTTCAATGGCCGGTACACGCGTAACACGAATCCTCATTTGTCTGTCCATCTGCGTGCTCGCTCTTCCGATGCTTGCTCAGCAGACCGGAGCACTCAGCGGCAGAGTCACAGCCGTCGACGGTTCCGCACTTCCGGGCGTCACGGTGGAAGCGCGTTCCAACGTTCTGCCCCAGGCCCGCGTCACCACGACGTCAGGAACAGGTGAGTATCGCCTGCCGGCACTGCCGCCGGGCGCATATACGCTTACGTTCAGTCTGGCGGGGATGGAAACCCGAACGCGGAACGTGCAGGTTCTCCTCCAGCAGGACCAGGCTGTAAACGTTGCGCTCGGTGTCGCAGGTCTTGCCGAGAGCATCACGGTCACCGCGCAGAATACGCTCATCGACCCGCAGTCGGCCGAGATCAAGAGCGCGATCCAGGATGACACGATCCAGGAACTGCCGGTCGGACAGGAATACCGCGACCTGGTCAAGCTTCTTCCGGCGATTCAGTATTCGGAAGATACGATCCGAGGGCCGAGCGCCGGAGGCAGCGGCCAGGACAACGTCTACCAGTTCGACGGCGTGAACGTGACCCTGCCGCTGTTCGGCACCCTGTCGGCCGAGCCTTCGTCGCATGACATCGCGCAGGTCTCGGTCATGAAGGGTGGTGCGCGGGCGGTCGATTTCAACCGTTCCGCCGGATTCACGATCGACTCGGTGAGCAAGTCAGGAACGAACGAGTTCGCCGGAGAAGTGAGCTATCGGCTCGAGAGCGACGCCATGCGGGGCGATATCGTCGGCTCGGCGACCTCGCAGTACGATCAGACCCGTTCCTGGGCGACGTTCAATATCGGCGGACCGATTCTCCGCGAAAGCCTTTTCTTCTACGGTTCGTACTACCGTCCGGAAGTCGATCGTACCGGTCGTTCGAACGTCTACGGCGCTCTGCCTGACTACGACAGCAAGCGTGACGAGTACTTTGGCAAGCTGACGTTCACACCGACAGCGTCGATTCTGCTCAACGGCAGCTACCGTGACTCCAGCCGCGAAGTGACCAACGCCAGCATCGGAGGCACGTCCGCTCCTTCGATGGCGCAGAATGAGGAAGCGCAGCAGAAAATCGCGATCCTCGAGGCCTCGTGGGTCGCCACACAGCGGAGCTACGTGACGTTCAAATATACCGACTATCAGAACGACACGGGAACCGCTCCTCTGAACCGTGTTTCTGCGGTGCCATCGAACGCGCCGGGAACGCGACTGGACATCAACAACCTCGACTCTCTCGGCAGTCTGACCGTGCCGGCTCCCGTCGCCGGACAGACCGCGTACAACGCGTTCATCGTTCCTCTGATCGAGCGCTACGGATACACCAACGCAGCTGGCGCGAAGGTGGGCGGCGGCTTCGTAGGCGCCGACTCGCAGATCAACGACCAGGACTTCTTCCGTGAAAGCGCGCAGCTTGCCTATGACTTCACGCTCGGCAGCACGCTGACGCACGACCTTCACGTGGGAGTCCAGCGCTCCAAAGACGGCGAGGACCTCGCCCGTGTCTCGAACGGATGGGGCCTGCTGACCGTACCCGGTGGCCGCGTCAACTTCCTGGGACAGCCGGTTTTCTATCAGGCGCAGTTCAGCCGTCCGATTGGCGGAGTCGCCGGCGATCTCGGTGCGGTCAACATCCGGTCGGAATACCGTACTCTCAGTTTCGAGGTGAACGATACGATCCGCTGGAACGACTGGTCGTTCAACATCGGCGTGATGGCCAGCCAGGACTCGCTCTACGGGCAGGGGCTGCGCGAGGATTCCTCAGCACTCTCCGGGTTCGTGACCGCACCTGGCAACCAGTACAAGATGTATGAGATCAAGTTCAAAGACACGCTGCAGCCGCGCCTCGGAGCGACCTGGCTTTACAACTCCGAAGACAGCGTCTACACGAGCTACTCCCGCTACGTCCCGGCCGCCAGCTCGCTTCCGCGCGCCGCGTCCTGGGATCGCAACACCCTCGGACTGACGACACGCGTTCACTTCGATGCGAGCGGCAACATCATCGGCTCTGAGCAGGTCGGCGGATCGGCCGGCAAGCTGTTCCAGGAAGGGTTGGAGCCGCGCTACACAGACGAGTTCATGATCGGGACCTCTCAGCAGATCAATAATCGCTGGGTGGCTCGTGCGTATGGCCGCTACCGCTATTCGACGAACTTCTGGGAAGACACACAGAACAACGCCCGCGAGCGTTGGGCGCCCGAGGGGTATCCGAAGACGCTCTACATCCCGAATCTGGTTCAGCAACTCCAGCAGATTCAGGGGAGCGGTAACGACAACGCGTACGTCATCGCCCAGCTCGATGGCGCTTTTACGAAATACTACGAGGCGACACTCGAGTCCGACTGGCGCGGAGGCAACACCTTCCTCCGCGGGTCGTACACCTGGAGCCACTACTACGGCAACTTCGACCAGGACAACACGACGGCCGTCAATGACGCCGCAACATTCATCGGTTCGTCGTTCGTTGCCGACGGGCCCGGCCGCCAGATCTGGGACAACCGCTACGGCGATCTGCGTGGCGACCGCCGTCACCTGCTGAAGGTCATCAGCACGTACTCTCTGCCGTGGAACGCTACCGTCGGCGCATTCGGCCTTTACCAGTCGGGTCAGCCGTGGGAGGCGTGGAGTTACCTGCCGTACGTAGGCCTTCCTGGCTTCGGCACGTCGACGAGCGACACCAGCCGGTTCGCCGAGCCAGCAGGCTCACGCCGCACCGATGCGCACTACCAGGTCGATCTCAGCTACACGCAGAACATTCCGTTCGGCCGCTACAACTTCCAGGCGCAGCTGGATATGTTCAACGTGACCGACAACCAGACGGGTTACAACCCGCAGCCGAGTATGCAGAGCGCCCTGTTCGGTGTGCCGCGTGACAACTATGATCCGCGTCGCTACCTGATCACGGCCAGATTCCAGTTCTGATCCTCGACGGATCGAAACCGAGGGCCCGGCGGCAACGCCGGGCCCTTTTTTGTTTTGCCGTGGGGTGACCTGCCGAAGGCTTAAACTTCCGGCAAGCCCGCCTTCAAGTCCTCACGCTACCTTCCCAGGAAACTCGTCGCGTTTATGCGATTCTGACCGCCGCGTAGCGGCAGCCGGATGGTAGCCGGGGGTGCGAAGCGGAGCGGAGCACCCCCGCTTCGTGCGCACCAAACAGTGTGCCGCGTAGCGGTACCGGACAACACACGTCCACTGCCGTGGGCATGGTTGTGGGTCCGGTGCCGCGACGCGGCACACTGTCTTGCGAACTTGTCCGGGCGTCTGAGCGCGCAACGCTCAGCTACCATCCGCAGCCGCTACGCGGCTGCGTTGAAGCCGAATCTCAGCTCAGTTTCTTCCAGTCAGTCGCGACGTAGCAGCCCGTCATTTGCTCAGGCCGACTCCGTTGGGGGGGGAGTAGGGTTATCAGTAGCTCCCCGTCGTGTCGGGCTACCGGAACAGCCGCTCGTTCTCGATCAGCTCCCGAGTCGAGGCATCCGCATGCATCCGCGCCTCTTCGATTCGCCGGGCACGATCCGGCTCGCCTAGAAGAACGCTGACCTGTGCGCGTTTGAACAATGCCATCGCGCGAGCAGGATGGCTCGCGGGAACACGATCGAGAGCAGCTCGCGACTCTTCGAGCCTTCGCGTCGCAAGGTAGAGAACACCGAGCTCGAGGTCGTGCATGAATTGCTCTTCCAGCAGATTGCGGGCTCGTTCGAACGACTGGAGTGCCGCGTTGGTCTGACCGAGACTCATTGCCATCAGGCCATTGCGGACGTGCTCTTCTCCTGTCAACGGACGGAGCGCCTCGATGCGGGCGTAGAGGCGGAGCGCTTCATCGTGCTGCTGCTCCCGTTCGCGATACGTTGCGAGGGCCTCGAGGGCTGGGAGTCGTGAGGGAGTGTTTTCGAGGACTCTGGTGAGCAGCGGCACCGCGCGATCCCACTCCCCGGTTCTTGCGTGGTGCAGTCCGAGATAGAGACGTACGTCGGAGGAATCGGGCGCGATCCCTTCGGCGCGCCGGAACGCAGCGAGTGCCTGCTGATTCCGCCCCATCGCGGAATGCGCAGCGGCGATTCTCAGCGCGGTCATCAGGTTGTAGGGGTCGCCCGCGAGTATTCGCTCGAGCAGAGGAATTGCCGCAGCGTATTGTCCGGTCGAGAAGAGAGTCGAGGCGCTGTCGAGATCGTCGAACAGGTGCACCATGTCGCGCGGACGCGGCGCATCCTTCCGCACGACGGGCTTGACGTCGGAGCTGATATACCCGAGGCTCGCCAGTCGCCTGCGTTCTTCATCGCTGACAGTTCCCGACGGCCCCGCGGGAGCAGCGGGTGACGGAATCGGATAGTCACGAATCGCCTCGCGCACGGGGCGGGAGAGATCTGCTGTGCCGGCGAGATCGTGCGTCTCGGCTGGATCGGTACGGACATCGTAGATCTCGACTGCGCCCGCGTGTATCACTTTCTGCCGGCCTTCGACCGCCATCACCTGCGGCTGCCAGCCGAACTGCAGAAACGGAATCATCGCCTCGCCGAGCACCACCTCGGTACTTTCGCCCGAACGGAGGCTCAGCTCGGACCCAAGCCCCGCCCAATCGAGCAGCGTGTGAAAGATGCGGCGAATACTCACCGGAGAGTCGTTGATACCGGCGGCGACTCCAGGCCCGGCGATGACGAGCGGCACGTGCATGACACCCTGGTAGAGAAGATTCCCGTGCTGAGCCTCGCCATGATCGCCGAGGCTTTCACCATGATCTGCCGCGACGATGACGGCGGTGTCTCGTCCGGCGTGGGATGCGAAGGCGTCGAGCAGACGTCCCATCTGCTGGTCCATCGCTGCCACCTCTCCCTTGTACGGCTCTGCCGCATACTGCGCACGAAAGGCTGGGGGCGGCTCGTAAGGATAGTGCGGGTCGAAGTAGTGCACCCAGAGGAATAGCGGCTCTCCCGACGACCGCTCGAGCCATGCGAGAGCGCGATTTGTTGTCTCCTCAGCGGAGCGTTCCTCGCTTCCCGCAGGCAGTTCGTCATCGTAGATTTCGAAACCTCGCGCCAGACCGAAGCGGCGCGCGAGAGGAAATGCCGAGACGAATGCGCCGGTCCTGTAGCCCGCGGCCTGAAGCCTCTCGGTGACCAGCGGATGGTGCTCCGCCAGACGACGCGAGTTCTCGTGGACACCGTGCCCCCCGGGATAGAGCCCCGTCAGCATCGAGCTGTGCGACGGAAGTGTCTGGGGCGCCGGGGCGTAAGCCTGCGTGAAGCGGAGGCCGCGGGCCGCAAGAGCGTTGAACGCCGGCGTTTCGACCCCTTCTGCATCGGGTCCAATGGAGTCGAAACGGGTCGTGTCGAGTGTCACGAGCAGGATCGAAGGTCGGGACGGGGTCTCCGGTGTGACCTCGCGTTCGCGCTGGGCGCACGCGAAGCAGACGAACATGGCAAGCGTGAGCGCGACGCGGGGATTGATCAGCATCGAGGTCGATTCTACAGGGCTTCATGTGCCCCACACGGCAGTCCGAGGTACCCTCGGTGCGTAGTTACTCTGTCATCCTGAGCCAGGGACGGCGGTGTGCCGCGACTGAGAAAGAAACTGACGCCGGAGGCGTCACGGCATGTAGCCGGTGGTCGCCGTCAGGCGCCCACCGGATGAATGTTGGAAAAGGGTGTCGACCCAGGGGTCGCGGAGGCAGCCTTTCGGCAATCGGCGCTGCACTACACACGAGCCGAACAACCGCCCTACACCCGCAACGTGCTCGTTTGTGGCCCGATTGCGCAGCCCCTCACCCGGGGCCCTTCGGCTTCGCTCAGGGCCACCCTCTCCCCGCTAAGAGCCCGCCCACCCAGATCCTCACGCTACGCTCAGGATGACAGCCTGGCTGAGCCTTTGGGATGACAGGCATGGGGGAGTTCCTCGGAGTTGCCGGGTCCGGGGGGGCGAACAGTCCGCTCCGTTCCTTCCGAGGAACTCCGAGGAACCCCGAGGAACTCCCCCGAGGAGCTCCCGATGGTGACACCCATCACATGCTCCTGTATGACGGGTCGCGGGTGCCTGTTCGGGGTTCCCGTTATCGTCCGAGGCATGACGCGACCAGTGGCAGAGCCTTACAAGATCAAGTCGGTGGAACCGATCCGGATGACGACCCGCGAGTACCGTGAGCGGGCGATGGCGGAGGCGGGGTACAACACCTTCCTGCTCAAGAGCGAGGACGTCTACATCGACCTGCTCACCGACAGCGGAACGAACGCCATGAGCGACCGGCAGTGGGCCGCCATGATGCTCGGCGACGAGGCCTACGCCGGTGCCCGGTCGTTCTACAACATGGAGCGTGCGGTCCGTGAGATCTACGGCTTCAAGCACATGGTGCCGACCCACCAGGGGCGGGGTGCGGAGCACCTGATCTCGCGGATTCTCATTCGTCCCGGTCACATCGTTCCGGGCAACATGTACTTCACGACCACGAGAGCGCATCAGGAGCTCCAGGGGGGCACCTTCATCGACATCGTGATCGACGAGGCGCATGACGCCGGTGTCTGGCATCCCTTCAAGGGAAACGTCGATCTGGCAAAGCTCGAGTATGTGATCGATCGGCATGGCGCGGAGAACATTCCGTACGTGAACGTCGCATGCACCGTGAACCTTGCCGGCGGTCAACCGGTGTCGATGCAGAACCTGCGCGAAGTGCGGGAGCTCTGCTCGCGGCACGGCATTCGTGTCTGGTGCGATGCGACACGCGCCGTCGAGAACGCCTACTTCATCAAGGAACGTGAGCCGGGCTACGCGCAGAAGAGTGTGCGCGAGATCCTTCACGAGATGATGACTCATTTCGATGGCTGCACGATGTCGGGCAAGAAAGACTGCCTCGTGAACATTGGCGGCTTCCTCGCGATGAACGAGGAGTGGATCCTGCAGCAGGCGCGCGAGCAGGTCGTGATCTTCGAGGGGATGCCGACCTACGGCGGACTCGCCGGACGCGACATGGAAGCGATCGCACAAGGGATCTACGAGATGGTCGATGACGACTACATCGAGCATCGGATCAAGCAGGTGCGGTATCTCGGGACGCAACTGCTCGCAGCGGGGATTCCGATCGTCGAACCGATCGGAGGGCATGCGGTGTTTCTCGATGCGAGGCGGTTCCTGCCTCATCTCGATCAGGAAGAGTTTCCTGCTCAGACACTGGCAGCGGCGCTCTACATCGACAGTGGTGTCCGCTCGATGGAGCGTGGGATCGTATCGTCGGGAAGAGATCCGGTCACCGGTGAGAATCGCCGGCCGAAACTCGAGCTCGTGCGCCTGACGATTCCCCGCCGCGTCTACACCGACCGGCACATGGATGTCGTTGCCTACTCCGTGAAGGAGCTCTTTGCACACAGAGACGAGATCCGCGGCCTGCGGATGGCATACGAGCCGCCGACACTGCGCTTCTTCACCGCACGCTTCGAGCCGCTGGCCGTCGGTGCCGAGGCCCTGAGCGAGGAAGCGGTCCTCGTCTGAGCGAAGACGACGCTCCGTCTGGCAGGCGGACGATGCTGCACAGCCTGAAAGGGGAATTGATGTTTCCGATCGTTAGAGCGAAGTCCCTGGGTCCCGGTGTGCGCGAGTTCGAGATCAGAGCTCCGCGCATCGCAAAGAAGCAGCAACCGGGGCAGTTCGTCATTATCCGTCTGCATGAGGAAGGCGAACGGATTCCGCTGACCATCAAGGGCTCGGATCCTGAGCAGGGGACGATCACCATCGTCGTGCAGGCGGTAGGCAAGACGACGACACTTTTGAACGAGCTCGGTGGCGGTGACGCGATTCTCGACGTGGTCGGTCCGCTCGGCAAGCCATCCGAGATCGAGCTCTACGGCACAGTCGTCGTCATCGGCGGCGGCGTCGGGACGGCAATCGCTCTGCCGACGGCGAAGGCGCTGAAGGACGCCGGCAATCGAGTCATCGCGATTCTCGGCGCCAGGACGAAAGAGCTGCTCATCCTCGAGGACGAGGTTCGGAGTGCGAGTGATGAAACCCTGATCATGACTGACGACGGCAGCTATGGAGAGCGCGGACTCGTAACGGACAAGCTGCGGGAACTTCTCGACGGAAGGCCGATCGACCTGGTGCTGGCGATCGGGCCGGTTCCGATGATGCGTGCCGTGGCCGAGGTCACACGCGAGCCGAAGATCCGGACGATCGTCAGTCTGAACTCGATCATGGTCGATGGTACGGGGATGTGTGGCGGCTGCCGGGTCGTGGTCGACGGCAAGAGTGCGTTCGCGTGTGTCGACGGTCCCGAGTTCGACGCTCACGAAGTCGACTTCCAGATCCTCGCACAGAGGAACGCGATGTATCGCGAGAGCGAGAAGCTTGCGATGGAGCGCTTCCGCAACAACCGTGAAGCCGAGGTTCAGCACGTGCGGGATGCGTGTCGCGTACAGGACGCTGAAGTTCAGTTCGAAGCAGCAGGCGAGCACGTGAGCTTCGCCTGACGCAGGGGATCTAAATGCCCAATACGATTCCAAACAAAGAGCGAATGAAGATGCCGCGGCAGCACATGCCGGAGCGGCCGCCCGAAATCCGTGCTCATGATTTCGAAGAAGTAAACCTCGGATTCGACCCGGCGCTTGCCGCCCAGGAAGCGCTTCGCTGCCTGGTCTGTGCGAAGCCGACGTGCAGCCTCGGCTGTCCCGTCGGTGTCGACGTCAAGGAATTCGTCGCGAAGATTGTCGAAGGCGATTATCTCGGCGCAGGCGCGGTGATCCGGCGGGACAACGTACTGCCGGCGATCACTGGCCGCGTCTGTCCTCAGGAAGAGCAGTGCGAGGGCGACTGCCTGATGACGAAGCGGGTGGAGTCGCTGGCGATCGGACATCTCGAGAGGTTCGTTGCGGACTACGAACGCTCGACAGGCCGCATTGAGATTCCACGGAACGCCCCATCGACAGGAAAGAAGATTGCCATCGTTGGCAGTGGTCCTGCCGGCCTGAGTTGCGCGGGGGACCTCGTGCAGAAAGGGCATCGTGTGCGCGTGTTCGAAGCGCTCCACGAGCTCGGCGGGGTTCTGGTCTACGGCATTCCGGAGTTTCGGCTGCCGAAGGAGATCGTCCGGCAGGACATCGACGTACTCCGTACGATGGGCGTCGAGTTCGAGACGAACGTGGTCGTCGGAAAGACGGTTACCGTCGACGAGCTCTTCGAAGAGGAAGGCTACGACGCGATCTTCGTCGCCACTGGAGCGGGCCTGCCGCAGTTTCTCGGCGTCCCCGGCGAGCATCTCAACGGTGTCTATTCCGCCAATGAGTTCCTCACGCGCGTCAACCTCATGCGCGGCTACCGCTTTCCTGAGTACGACGAGCCGGTCTACGACTGTCGCGACCGCGACGTCATCGTAGTGGGCGGCGGAAACACGGCGATGGATGCCGTCCGCACAGCGCTGCGGCTTGGAGCCAGGACGGCGACGCTCGTCTATCGGCGTAGCGAAGCAGAGATGCCTGCCCGAAAAGAAGAGATCAAGCATGCGAAGGAAGAGGGTGTCATCTTCGCAACGCTCACGAATCCGGTCGAGCTTGTGGGAGACGAAGCTGGCTGGCTCACCGGTGTGAAGGTGGCGCGGATGGAGCTGGGTGAACCCGATGATTCGGGCCGGCGCCGGCCGGTGCCCGTAGCGGGATCGGAGACCTTGATTCCCGCGTCGCTGGCGATCATCGCGGTCGGTACGAGCGCCAATCCTCTGATCCAGTCGAGCACACCTGATCTGAAGACGAACCGCTGGAACTACATCGAAGCGGACCCCGAGTCGCTTCGTACGTCGAAGCGAGGCGTCTTCGCCGGCGGTGACATCGTTACGGGTGGCGCGACGGTGATTCTCGCGATGGGGGCAGGCCGAAAGGCCGCACGCTCGATCCACGACTACCTGTCGACGGGGGAGTGGGAGATCGCGAAGCCGGCGTGATCGCCCAGAGTAAGAGAGCGGAAGCAGCCTCACTCGCTATGCCCTGGGGTTACGGAGTACGCAGCTTGCCAGGCCCTTCGCATGCCCGTCCACCCGCCCGCTCGGGGTGACGTATGGCAGAGTTGTGAAGAAGTTGGGGCGGCCTTCATGCGCCCATGATGTTGCGACGAGAAGCGTCCTCTTCTCGCGTTTTCTAGCGCCCTTGCCTGCGCTACCATCCGCGCCATGCTCAACTACATCTGGTTCGGCCTCATGGCGATCGCGGTGGTGGTCGCTGCATTCACCGGAACTGTCGAAGGTGTGACGAAAGGCGCGGTCGATTCCGCGAAGACGGCCGTCGAGATAGCGATCGGTCTGATCGGCGTGATGACGTTGTGGCTGGGCATCATGCGCGTCGCCGAGGCAGCCGGGCTGGTTACTCTTCTTGGAAGAGCCATGCGACCACTTCTGCGATGGCTCTTTCCTGACGTCCCTGCAGATCATCCGGCGGCAGGTGCCATCGTCTTTTCGATAGCGGCGAACATGCTCGGGTTGAACAATGCGGCAACTCCGCTCGGCATCAAGGCGATGGAGGAGTTGCAGACGTTGAACGTAGATAAGGAAAGCGCTTCCAATTCCATGGTGACCTTCATGGCGATTACCACATCAGGTGGGATTCAGCTGGTCCCTGCAACGATGATCGGTATTCTCGCCGCGGCCGGTTCACATAGTCCGACGGTCATCATCTCCACCTCGATCATCGCGACGGCCATCGCGTCGATTGCCGGCATTCTCGCCGCCAAGGGACTGCAGCGCTTCTATCCGAGCCAGCGGCCGGCAACGGCAGGGGAGGTGGCTGAGTGATCCGCGCCATATTCGGAGCGGTTTCTCTGTGGGCGATTCCCTTCCTCCTGGTGACGATCCCGCTGATCGGAATCATCAGGAAGGTCAAGGTCTACGAGGTCTTCATCGAAGGGGCGAAAGAAGGCTTCGAGGTCGCCGTGAAGATCATCCCGTTTCTGGTCGGGATTCTCGTGGCCATCGGAATGTTCCGCGGCTCGGGCGCGATGGATCTGCTGACCTCGGCTCTGCGACCACTGGCTGCCGCCACCGGGTTCCCCGCCGAGCTGGTGCCGCTGACGATTCTGCGCTCTCTGACAGGCAGCGGCTCTCTGGCGTTTACCACCGACCTGATCCAGACGCACGGTCCCGATTCGCTGATCGCAAGAATGGCTGCGACGATGTACGGGTCCACCGAGACTACGTTTTACGTACTTGCGGTGTACTTCGGAGCAGTCAGCGTGCGCAAGACGCGGCACGCCGTCCCAGCGGCGCTGATCGCCGACTTCGTAGCTGCGATAGCGACCGTCGCGATCTGTCTCTGGATGTTCGGATAAGGATGAGCAGCGAGTGCGGCGGCATCGGCCACCGCACTCCTGCACCGCTTCAACGTCCCAGCTCGTCGCCGGACCGCAGCGACTGTTTCATCTCATCCGTCGCGGACTCAGTTTCGCGTTTCGCGGCGGAAGTCGCCGCGCTTGCGGCGGCTCCGGCGATGTCGCGTGCGTGATCGAGCCCTTCGCGGGCGACTTCACCGACGCGCTGGCCGAGACGATCGCTCGCCTCACCGAACAGCTCGTTCTCCCGCTCGGTCTCCG
Organism: Thermoanaerobaculia bacterium; assembly: GCA_036385045.1. Classification (GTDB taxonomy): domain Bacteria; phylum Acidobacteriota; class Thermoanaerobaculia; order Gp7-AA8; family Gp7-AA8; genus QHVT01. The sequence continues at coordinate 12,854 of DASVLC010000358.1, forward strand.
GAAGCATTGCTCCGATGACGGCGCCGAGAGCGATCGCGGCGACGCCGGCGATCAGCGGGGTATCCATCATCATCTCGCGGCTCTGCATCGCCAGATTGTGCGTGCCTGACCGTGTGCGACGCTTCAGCTCCATCGCTTTATGGCGCGCCTCGGCTGCCAGGTGAGAAGCTCCGTCGCGCATATCATCGGCCGTCTCGGAGATCTTCTCCTTTGCCGAATCAACGGCGCCGGACGCGCGGTCCTTCATCTCGGCCGCGCGGCCGCGATCGCCGTAGGGCGAGTCCGTGTAGAAGTCGGATCGTCCTGATCGCGAAAGGCGGTCGGCGCCGTATCCATACTCGTCAAAGCGCGGTTCGAACTCGATCTGGTACTCGTTTCCGCGATCGTGTCCGTCCCGCATCAGCATCCAGAGACCGACACCGACCATTGCGGCACCGATTGGATTTGCCCTTACTCGTTCCACTACCGTTCGTGATGTTCTCAAGCCTGCCCTCCTGACCGACTCCTTTGCCTGATCCTTGATGTGTGCCGGCGACAGCCGGTACTGGATCTCATCGATGGTGTAACTCATTTCACGCTGTGTCTCGGCGATGTCGCGGCGGATCTCGTCAGTCGAGTCCGCGTTCGTCATCCGACCTGTTGCTTCGCCCATTGCTTGGTCTCCTTGATCTGCTCGGTCGTCTGCTCGGGCTTCAGTGACTCGCTCTTGAGCGCGTTCAAAGCTTTCATCGTCACGACGGCACCGATCGCCACGAAGATCACGCCGATGATGAACGCCGACGTCGCGTAACCGATCTGATGACCGAGTGCGATGACGAGGCCGGCAATGATCGGAAGCGCTCCGAGGAGAAGCACGAGCGCGCCTGCCGCTGCGACGCCTACGTGACGCCCCGCGCGCTTCGCATTCTCAGTAACCTCTGTCCGGGCGAGCGCGACCTCCTGGCGTACGAGTGTGCGAGTCTCCGCGACGAGGTCGCTGAAGAGCTGCCCCAGTGACTTGTCGTTCGGAAGCGCGCTCATCGCCGCCCCTTACCCCGGTCACCGGTCTCGGACGCTGTTCCAATCACGCCGGGTGTACCAGTGGTCCCGCCGCCAGGCGTCATGCCCGGCGTGGCGGTGCCGGATGTCGTACCCGGCGAGCCACTGCGCGGGGTGGTGCCTGTCGTTCCGGATCCGGGCATGCCCGTCGAGCCGACGCCGAAATCGCTGCCCTTCTCGATGCCATATCCGCTCGGCTCGAGTCCCGAGGCGTAGCCTGTACCGCTCGATGCGCCCCGGTTGATTCCGTACTGACTATCACCCGTGTCGTAGTCGCGTGAGTTGCCGTAGGTATCTGGCCTGTCGCTCTTCAGAAATCGCGCGGCAAGGAAACCAACTGCTACAGCGCCGCCGAGAAACGCGGCCGGGTTTCGCCGTGCGAAAGTCTCGACGTCGCGCACGACGCGATCGAGGTCCTTTCCGTCGAGAGAGCGGCTGAAGGACTCGATCCTGTCGGCCACGGTGGTCACCACTCTGCTGCTCATCCCATGCTGCTCGCCAAGCTCGCCTCCCGCGCGGCGAAGCGCCGATGCGAGACTGTCGAGCTCTCCGGTAGCCGTACTGATCTGGCGGTCATACTGCTGGCGCGCCTGGTCCTTTGCTTCACTGGCGAGATCGGCCGCTTTGTGACGAACCGTATCGCGCATATCTGACGCGGTCGATGCTGCGTCTCCACTTCCTGGCATGTTGTCGTTCATACGTCTCCTCCTCTTTGTGAGCCGCGAATCGGGCCACGACAGAGACATAGCAATGGGCGAGCCGAGAAGAGGGCGAGCTGTACGTTAGGCGCAACCGAACGTATGGGAGGCCACGCGTCGTCAGGCGACCGCTACTTGAACCTGCAGAGAGGCAGTGCCTGCGTCACGACGACTCAGCAGCCGCGCCTCGCCTCGACATCAGGTAGACGAGGGCTCCCACCGTCAGGGCGATGCCGGCCGCGAGCAGCTTCCATCGATCGAGACTGACGACGAAAACCATCGACACGAGCACTCCGAGAATCGGAACGATGAGGCCGGGAGTACGGAACCCGTCGTTCAGCCTGCGAAGTCGAGGTACCGCAAGGCAGGTGACCAGGTACGTTGCGAGTCTCGCGACGGCCGAGAGGAGGGCAAGTTGGCGGAACGATCCTCCGAGAGCCAGAGCGAGCGCCACCGCGGCGTGAATCGCGATTGCGACGGTCGGCGTGTGGAAGCGAGGATGCACGTACGAGATTCTGCCGAGGCGCCGGTCGAGCGAGAGCGCGTAAAGCATGCGGGAGCCCTCGAGCATCGTGCCGGAGTTCGTTCCGGCCATCGACAGCAGCGCGCCGATGGTGACGATGATCGCGCCGGTCGGACCAATGATCGCTGCTGCTGCCGAGGCGATCGGAGTATCGCTGCTCGAAAGATCGGGCAGGGCGGACATGGCACCGAGCTGGACCAGCACGTAGATTCCGGCGATGGCGAGAATGCCGGTGAGCAGCGCGACGGGAAGGTGCCGCCGCGGGTTGCGGTACTCGCCGGCGGGCACGCCGAGATTCTCGAATCCCGCATAAGCGAAGAGCATGAAGAGCGCTGCATCGATCCACTCGGCGTCGGCGCCAGGCAATGTGAATGATGCCGGGATCGGGTTCGTTCGCCAGACGACGAGCGCGAGAATGATGAATCCGATCAGAGGGATGAGCTTGCCCAAGGTGAAGACGTAGATCGAGGCGGCACCGTAGCGAATGCCGGCGACATGAATCGCCGCAAGGATGACGATCATCGCGATGATGACCGCCGCGCGTGGAGCTCCACTCTTCAGCGACGGGATGAGCAGCGCAAGAGCGAGCACGAAGCCGTTCGACAGTGAGGCGAGTGAGGTGACTCGAGCGATCCAGTTCATCCAGCCGGTCTGAAAGCCGATGAAGTCGCCGAACGCGGTCCGAGCGTAAAGGTAGGCTCCACCCGGCTGGTCGAAATGACTCGCAGCCTCAGCGAAGCAGAGAACGAGAATAAACACCGGGATCGCGAACAGCAGTGGCGCCCAGAGCGAGAACGGGCCAAGCAGCTTGTACGACTCGTATGGAAGCAGGAACACTCCCGAGCCGATCACGGCGTTGATGCACATCGCCACCAGACCCCAGAACCCCACGGTCCGGATGAGCTGTCCGCTGTCTCGAGTCGTCATCTGACAGGCGGCTTGTACCCCAACCCGCGAATCGTCCGTCCCGGAAGCGCGCCCGTCATCGCGCCGTCCTGCAACACCGGAACGCCGTTCACGATGACGTCGGTGATTCCGATCGAGAAATGGTGAGGGTCGACGAACGTGGAGCGATCGATGATCGTGTCGGGGTCGAAGACGACGATGTCTGCTTTCATCCCCGTACGGAGAAGTCCCCGGTCGCGGAGATTCGCACGCAGGGCTGCCTGTGCCGTGATCTTCCGGATCGCCTCTTCGATTGAGAAGAGTTTCTCGTCACGGGCGTAGTGGCCGATCACACGAGGGAACGTACCGTAAGCGCGCGGGTGTACCGAAACGTTTCTTTCGCGCATCGAGTCGGTGGGCGAACTCGCGTCGGAGCCGACGGAGACCCATGGCTGCGAGAGCGCGTGGCGCACGTCATCTTCGAACATCGAGAAGTAGATGACTCGTGGAGAGAGGTCATTCGCGGTGAAGAGCGTCACGAGTGCGTCCTCGGGCGTGCTCCCCATCATCGCCGCGATCTCCTCGAGATACTTTCGCTCGTACTGCGACTGAGCGCGGTTGAAAATCTGCGCTACGTAGATCCCCCGCGCGCCCCGTCTCGCGAACTGCGCCCGAAACGTCTCTTTGATCCGGGCGAGATCGTCGGGATTGTTAAGGCGCTTCCTGAAATCGTCATAGCCTCCATCCATCGCCCAGTCGGGCGCGAGCGTGCTGAGCGCGGTGCCCGAGGCGGCGTACGGATAAACGTTTGCCGAGACGTCGAGACCCTCGGCGCGAGCTTTCTCGATCCGCTCGATGATTGCCGGCATCCGGCCCCAGTTCGGCCGTCCTCCGATCTTGAGGTGCCAGATGTTGACCGGGATGTCCGCTTCGCGACCGATGAGGAATGCCTCGTCAAGCGCGCTGTCGATCCGATCCCCTTCATCGCGAATATGGGAGAAGTAGACACCCCCATGCTTCGCCGCGACGCGAGCGAGCGCGACGACCTCTTCGGTCGTCGAATACATCGCCGGGACGTAAATCAGCGACGTCGACAGGCCGATGGCTCCATCCAGCATCGCCTGCTCGACGATCGCCTCCATCTGCTTCATCTCTTCGAGGGTCGGAGCGCGGTTCGTGTCACCGATCACCATCTCCCGAGGATTGGAGGAGCCGAGGAGCAGTGCGAAGTTGATCGACGAACCCTGGCGGTCGACGGCGTCGAGGTAGTCGCCCAGTGTCTCCCACGGTGAGTCGGGCGTGAGGCGTTCGCGGAGGCGAGGCGCGGGGGAGTGTCCTTCGCCGGCGATCTCCGTGGTAACGCCCTGGCGGACTTTCGCTTCGAGATGCGGATCGTTGATGACGGTGTGCTGCGACCAGCCGAGCAGGTCGATGAACCCCGGTGCGACGAACCGGTTGTGCGCGTCGATCGTCTTCATCGCTCCGACGTCACGGAGGTCGCCGATTGCAACGATCTGATCTCCGCGAATGCCGAGGTCAGCGCGAAACCACGGCGAGCCGCTTCCGTCGAGCAGACGGCCATTCGTGATCTTCAGGTCGAGCGGTGCGGCTTGCTCGGGCAGGGGAGAGGTCGAAGTCGTTGTGCAGTAGGTCAGGCTCATGATGATTACCGCGGCGAAGATTGCGGTGAAGATCCTGCTCTTCATTCCATTCCTCTCAACAGGTCGTCGATCGTCTGCCGCGCGCGGATGATGGTTGCCTTGCCGCCATCCACGAGGATTTCGGCTGGCAGCATCCGGGCGTTATAGAGGGAGGCCATCGAAAACCCGTAGGCGCCGGCATCACAGAAGGCGAGGATGTCGCCGATCCGTACGCGATCAATCGAACGGGCAGCTACGCCCGACGGGGTTTTCGTGAAGACGTCGCCTGACTCGCACAGGTTCCCCGCTACGACCACTTCGTCCCTGAGGAGTGTGGCGTCGTAGTTCTCCCGAAGTGACGCGTCGCGCCCCCGACTCGCGTTGACGATGTGGTGGTAGGCGCCATACTTCGAAGGGCGGACGAGGTGGTTGAAACCCGTATCGACTCCCATCCAGGTGGTGCCGGCGCTGACGCGGTTCGCTGTGACGCGGGCCAGCAGCGTCCCTGATTCCGCCACCAGGTAACGCCCCGGCTCGAGGATCGCGGTGAGACCCCGGCGCCGAAGCAAAGGCCCGGCGATCGCCGCGAGCTCGGCACCGTAGCGGGCGATCGGGAACTCCGCATCGCCGGGGCGATAGGGAGTAGCGATGCCGCCTCCGAAGTTGAGCCACTGGAGGTTCGGAAATGTTCCGGCGAGCGAAACCAGGCACTTCGCGGCCTCGAGCAGCGGAGAGAGGTCATCGATCCCCGAGCCGATATGGGCATGGAGGCCCACGACTTTGCGCCCGGAGTCTTCGACGAGCATCCGGGCTGTCTCGATCTCCGCCAGGTCGATGCCGAATTTCACGCTGTCGCCGGCGGTGACGACGTCCTGGTGGTGGCCGGCTCCCGTCGGCGGATTCACCCGCAACGCGATTGGGTTTGGCAGATCGAGTGCGAGACAGCGGTCGATCTCCGCAACTGAGTTCACATTGATGACGATCCGCGAGTCGGGGATTCCTCTCAGATCGTCATCGGAGACATTCGAGCAGGTGAACCAGATCGACTCGGGAGCGAAACCAGCGCGGAGCGCGAGAAACGCCTCGCCAGGTGAAACCGCATCGCATCCGAATCCCTGCTCTCGAACGAGCCTGAGGATCGTCAGGTTGCCGTTTGCCTTCATCGCATAGAAAGGCTGGAACGGGATCGCGGCGAATGCCGCGCGGATACGTTCGGTCTGACGGCGAATGACCGCCGCATCGTAAACGTAGAGAGGGGTGCCGAATCGCTCCGCGAGCTCCGCGGCGGAGAGGTCGGCAAGGTGGAGGACGCCGTCTATGTACCGCATTAGCGGCGGCAGTTTAGTTGGCCCGAGTGGAAACAGGAAGAATGTGTCCGTTTCGTTTCCGCGGCATGGCCCCAAACCGGGATCAATCGCCCGCGGATCCTCATTTGGTTTACCATCGTTCAATGCGGCCTTACCTCGACCTGATGCAGACGATCCTCGATCGCGGCACGGCGAAAAGTGATCGCACTGGCACCGGAACGCTCAGCATCTTCGGCCACCAGATGCGGTTCGATCTCGAGGAGGGATTTCCGCTCCTCACCACGAAGAAGCTGCATCTCCGTTCCATCATCTACGAGCTCCTCTGGTTTCTCGCCGGCGACACCAACGTCCGCTATCTGAACGAAAATCGGGTGACGATCTGGGACGAATGGGCCGATGAGAACGGTGACCTCGGCCCGGTATACGGGCATCAGTGGAGGTCATGGAGCGGAGCCGGCGGCAGGCAGGTCGATCAGATCTCAGGAGTCATCGAGGAGATCAGGCGGAACCCCGATTCGCGAAGACTGGTCGTCAGCGCCTGGAACGTCGGTGACCTCGATCGCATGGCCCTCCAGCCATGTCACGCGCTCTTCCAGTTCTACGTCGCCGACGGACGTCTCTCGTGCCAGCTCTATCAACGCAGCGCCGACGTGTTCCTCGGCGTTCCCTTCAACATCGCCTCCTATGCCCTGTTGACGATGATGGTCGCGCAGGTCTGCGGCCTCAGATCGGGAGAGTTCATCCATACGTTCGGAGATGCGCATCTCTACTCGAATCATCTCGACCAGACGCGCGAACAGCTCTCACGTGCTCCGCGGGCCCTTCCGACCATGAAGCTGAACCCGGACGTGAAGTCGATCTTCGACTTCAAATTCGGAGACTTCACGCTCGAAAGCTATGATCCGCATCCGGCGATCAAGGCGCCGATTGCCGTATGAGACTCTCACTGATCGCAGCACTCTCGACCGACGACGTGATCGGACGCGACAACCAGATTCCCTGGCGGCTGTCGACCGACCTGAAACGGTTCAAGGAGCTGACGATGGGTCACCACCTCATCATGGGGAGGAAGACCTTCGAGTCCGTCGGAAGGCCGCTGCCCGGAAGGATCAACGTGGTGATTACGCGACGGCCCGACTTTCGCGCCGAAGGAGTCGTGGTCGTCAACTCGCTCGAAGAAGCGATCCATCTGGCGACCGAGGCCGGCGACCAGGAGCCGTTCATCGCTGGCGGGGCCGAGATCTACAGGCTCGCAATCCATCGTGCAGATCGGATGTACCTCACGCGCGTTCACACGGAGATCGAAGGGGACACTTATTTCCCCGAGTTTGATGACGTCTCCGAGTGGAAGCTGATCGATGCGGAACATCTCGAAGCCGACGAGAAGAACGAGTACGCCTATTCGTTCCTGACCTACGAGCGGGCCGGCGCCGTGGGGCATGCGGTGCCTGAAGAGGGATAGGGGCAGGGGCGACAGGCGCCGCGAACCTCTGATGCGGAAGCGAGAGTCACGTCGCGCTTCGCGCGACACTCCTGGGCGGATGAAAAGACGCGTCTTTCCCCTGAGCGCCGTCGCGAGGCACCCGCAGGACTTGCCTCCTGGCCCTCGGCCCTGCTTCACCTCCTCGGCCCTTCAGAGCTTCGCGCACGCCCTCATCTCTTCTTCGAAGTGCTGAAAGAAACGTCCGACGTCGATGCCGTCGACGAGCGCGTGGTGCACCTCGACCGCGACCGGAAGGCGGTAGTCGTCGGCGACCGGCGAACATTTGCCGACGACGATCCGAGGAATCGAATCACCCGCGCCTCGAGCATTCGTGAACGAGGTGAAGCGGATCCACGGCAGGGTCGAGTGGTAGATCAGGTGGTCGTCCGGCGTCGTTGCGAGAGGTTGCTCGGTCGCTCGTGCGCGAGCGATCTCGCGTGCTCCGTCGGAACAGAACCGGCCGAAATCGTCGTCCGGATGGAACTCCGCGAATGCGAAGGTTTCGTCGTCGCGGAGGATCGTCGTTCCGATGGCGACGCGGTCATGCCGCCAGACACGATCCTCACGCATCCGGAGGCGGAGTGCCTCGGTCCGGTTCGCGGCGCGCACCGTCGCCCACATTGAGCAAAGGAAGAACGACGGAGCGTCTTTGCTCCGGCAGCGCCGCCAGAGTGCGGTCGCGTCCAATTCCGCTGCAACACTGAAGAACGGCTGAGCGAGACGACGGTAGAAGTGAAAGTGCTCGCGTCGCTTCCAGCGTTCGAGGTCGAGGTACTCTCCCATGGTGTGCGCCGGAGCATACCGGATGCGATGCGCTCCGGCGTATGCACGGAAGCTCGAAGAAGGGACCTCATGCTAGAGTCCGCGCCATGATCGTGCGCACGTTCGGGGGGAAGACACCGCGTTTCGGTGATCGTATTTTCGTGGCGGATAACGCTGCGATCATCGGCGACGTGGAGCTCGGTAACGACTGTTCGATCTGGTTCGGTACGACCTTGCGAGGCGACGTCAATCTGATTCGCGTCGGTTCGCGCACCAACATTCAGGACAACTGCACCGTGCATGTGACTCACCAGCAGTGGCCGACGATCATCTCCGAGGAAGTCACCATCGGACATGGCGCGATCGTCCACGGCTGTACGGTGCATCGTGGTGCTCTCATCGGTATGGGTTCGAGAGTGCTGGATGGCGCGGTCGTCGGTGAATCGGCGCTCGTCGGAGCCGGAGCGCTCGTTCCAGAGGGGATGAAGATCCCGCCACGGACCCTCGTCGTCGGCGTTCCCGCTCGGGTGAAGAGAAGCCTGACCGACGAGGAACTGATCCGCCTCGATCAGTCGTGGCGCCATTACGTCGACTATAAGGAGCGGTACCTCAGCGGGAGCTGAGATCGAGCACGACAGCCAATGATGACTCGTATCTACGCAGGAACTCTTCGTGGTGAACAGGCGAATACGCAGGTGACGCTGTTCGGCTGGATTCAGAAGCAGCGCGACTTCGGAGAACTGGTGTTCATCGATCTTCGCGACCGCTCCGGCGTCGTCCAGGTCGTAGTAGACCGCGGCAAGGGAGCGTCGGCAGAGCTTCTCGCAATCGCGAAAGAGGTTCGCACCGAGTGGGTGATCCGGGTCGAGGGGACGCTCGTGGAGCGTGACGCCTCGCAGAAGAATCCGAAGCTTCCGACTGGTGAGGTCGAAGTCGTCGCGACGTCGATCGAGGTGTTGAACCGGGCGGAAACACCTCCTTTCATGATCGAGGACGAGACCGACGCGGCGGAGGAACTGCGGCTGCAGTATCGCTATCTCGATCTTCGCCGGCCGGCTCTTGCGGCGAATCTGGCGCTGCGTCACAAGCTGGTGTTCGCGACGCGGAACTATTTCGACCGTCACGGTTTTCTGGAAATCGAAACGCCAATCCTGACGAAGTCGACTCCCGAGGGAGCACGGGACTATCTCGTGCCGAGTCGGGTGCACAAGGGGGAGTTCTTCGCACTCCCACAGTCTCCGCAGATTTTCAAACAGCTCTGCATGGTGGCAGGCCTGGAGCGCTACTTTCAGATCGCGCGCTGCTTCCGTGACGAAGACCTTCGCCGCGACCGTCAGCCGGAGTTCACGCAGATCGATGTCGAGGCTTCCTTCATCGACGAAGAATTCGTCTACGAACTGATCGAAGGACTTTTCGCAGAAGTCTTCCCGCTTGCCGGGCTCCCCGTGACGACGCCGTTCCCGCGGATCGGGTGGCAGGAGGCGATGGACCGCTTCGGAATCGACCGTCCGGATACGCGATTCGGGATGGAGCTGATCGATATCACGACGCCCGCGCAGACAATTGCGTTCGAGCCATTTCGAGCGGCGGCGACGGTGCGCGCGATCGTCGTTCCCGGTGGAGCGGCCTTCTCGCGGAAACGGATCGACGACCTCACCGAAGAGGTGAAGAAGCTCGGTGCGAGCGGTCTCGTATGGATGAAGTTCGATGCCCAGAAGGGCTCCTCCATACGGAAGTTCCTCGACGATGCTGCCTTCGACCTGCTGCGGAATGCCCTCGGTGCCGCCGAGAACGACCTCGCGCTGATCGTCGCCGGCAAAGTTCCGAAGGTGTCTGATGTCCTTGGTGCCCTTCGTCTCCGCGTGGCGAAGGACGAGAAGATGATTCCCGCAGACCGTTGGGACTTCCTCTGGGTCACCGACTTCCCGCTCTTCGAGTGGGATGAAGAGAGCGGCCGATTCTTCGCGAGGCACCATCCGTTCACCTCTCCCGCCCCCGGCCATCTCGAGAAGATGGACAGCGATCCGGGAGCCGTGCTCGCACGTGCCTATGACGTCGTGCTGAACGGCCTCGAGCTGGGAGGCGGCTCGATCCGCATCAATCAGCCTGAAGTCCAGCAGACGATGTTCCGTGCGCTCGGCATCAGCGAGGAGCAGGCACGCATCCAGTTCGGGTTCCTCGTCGACGCCTTCCGCTACGGTGCCCCTCCGCACGGCGGTATCGCACTCGGTGTCGATCGGATCGCGATGCTGATGGCCCGCGCCGAGTCGCTCCGTGACGTGATTGCATTCCCGAAGACCGCCCGCGCACAGGACCTCATGTCGTCGGCGCCGTCGCAGGTCGATGTCAGGCAGCTCGATGAACTGGGGATCAGTTTGAAGCGGTGAGGGGTTCCTCGGGGTTCCTCGGGGTTCCTCGGAGTTCCTCGGTTCCTCGGAGTTCCTCAAAGAGGATCGGTCCACCTGACCGCGCCTGTCATCTCGAGCCGGAGCCCCTGGGTGTGACGGGGTGTGAGGGCGGAAGGGGCGGAGGACGGAGAGGGATCCCTTGCCGACGACCCGGACGCGCGCGTCATTCCTTTCCTTGGAATACGCGATCAACGCACAATACCCTCCAATGACCCCTTTCCTCACCATTCAGCAGACCTCAGCGAGCTACCCCGTCTTCGTCGGCCGCGGCATTCTGGCGAAGACCGGCGAGCTCGTTTCTCCGCGAGGGAAGGTGTTCGTGATCACTTCGCCGGAGCTCAGGGAGCGGTTCGGTGAGCCGGTCGTCGCTTCGTTCGGCGGCCGTGCGTCGCTCGTGCTGATGGAGGAAGGGGAGGCGAACAAGACGATCGATACCGCGAACGCGGTCGTCACGCGTCTCATCGAGCTCGATGGACGTCGCGACTCGATGGCTGTCGTCGTCGGGGGAGGGATGATCGGCGACACCGCCGGTTTCGCGGCCGCGATTTTCCTTCGTGGAATCGATCTGGTCCACGTACCGACGACGCTGCTGGCGCAGGTGGACAGTTCGATCGGTGGAAAGGTCGCCGTCAACCACCCGAAAGGGAAGAACCTGGTGGGTGCCTTTCACCCGCCGGCAGCGGTTGTCGCGGATACGGACCTTCTCGCAACTCTTCCTCGCGCAGAACTTCTCAGCGGGCTGTTCGAGGCATTGAAAGGCGGGGTCATCCGTGATCCCGCCCTGTTCGAACTGTTCGAAGATAGACGCGACGAGATGCTGGCGCGTGATGCCGATGTGATCGACGCGCTGGTCAGGAAGAAGATCGCGGTAAAAGCGGAGATCGTCTCGTCGGACGAACGCGAGAACGACCTGCGACGGCTGTTGAACTACGGGCACACGATTGCCCACGGAATCGAAGCGGCGCTCGGTTATGCCGGCTTGACTCACGGCGAAGCCGTCGCGTGGGGGATGATCGGCGCAAACGCCATCGCGGTCCGGCGCGGCATACTGTCACAGGGTGACGCCGCCAGAATCGAGCGCGCAATTCTCCAATTGGGTCCGCAGCAGATTCCCCGGCTCGATCGTCAGCAAGTACTCGCGGCCACCGCGCACGACAAGAAGAACACGGGCGACTCACGCGTCATGGTGTTCCCTAGCCGGATTGGCGACTGCAGCATCGTGAGCGACGTGACCGAAAAGGAGATCAGCTACGGCATCGATGCGGTGCTGGAGCGGCAGGGGCTTTAAGCTACTCCGCCCGGCGGATCGGAAGGCGGAGAACCATACTGGTGCCGACCCCTTCAACCGACGCGAGCGCGAGCTCGCCCCCGTGAGCCTCGACGATCTGTCTGACGATGTACAGGCCGAGTCCTGTCCCACCGCCCCCACGAAGCGATTTCTTCCCGCTCTGCTTGTATTTCTCGAAGACCTGCGTCACCTCGGCGGCGCTGATTCCCATTCCACTGTCGGTCACGGTGATGATGATCGCTTCGGGAGCGTCTCCATTGCGGACGATCTGCGCACCGACGGAGATCAGACCCTGTTTCGGGGTGAACTTCAGCGAGTTCGAGATGAGGTTGATGACCGCCTGGGTCAGTTTCTCGACGCTGCCGAGGATCTGCGGAATGTCGCGGCCGTGCGCGCTGAGCAGAAAGACTTCGTCCCGCGTCGCCACCGACTGAAGACTTCGAACGGCTCTCTTGAGGACTCCTGCGAGTCGTACCGGCTCGCTCTCGACGACGAAGCTCCCTGACTGAATCTTTGAAAAGTCGAGGATCTCGTTGATGAGAGCCATCATCCGATCGCCTTCGCGATAGGCCTCCTGGAGCAGATCGGCGTGGAGCGAATCCATCTTCGTCGTCTCCTGACCGAGCACGAACTCCAATGTGCCCTGGATGCCGGAGAGCGGACCGCGCAGGTCGTGGACGATCTGAGCCGTGAAATCTGACTTCGCCTGTTCGGCCTCCCGCTGGTTCGTCACATCCTCGAAAGAGAGTGCGACGCCTCCGATCGGCTCGGTCTCGACCGTCATGATGCGATCGATGCGATAGACGCGTCCGTCGATCTCCACGTCGATCGTCCGGAGCTCGTCCGCATCGAGGAAAAAGCCCTGCAGCCAGCCGCGTTCGCCCGCCACTGCACGTGCCGCGTCCTTCAGCCAGTGCTCGGCCTGCAACCCGAACGTCGAATCGAACGCGCGGTTGCGGTAGCGGACACTCCCGTCGTCGCCGACGACGGCGATGGCCTGCGGCAAATGGTCGAGCAAGGTGAGAGCGAAAGTCATTGAGGCACCGTGATGGCGTTCTCGTGCTGAAGCTTGGCCAGGATGAAAAGAGTATTGAACGGGTCGAAGGGACTCAGGATCATCAGTTTCTGCACCGGAAGCCGCCCGTCGATCAGGGAGATCAGATAGCCCTCCTGAGCCGTCAGATTGAATCGATCGAAACTCGTGAGGAACTCCGAGCTCAGCTTGGGAACGGCCTTAAGCCCCTTCGGCTGCGCGAGAAAGTCGCGGGTGATCGTGTTGCGGACGATCTCGAGATAGCCGCGCAAAGAAAGGTCATCCGGATAGCTCGCTCGAGCCTCGAGAAGGCGGGCGTGCGTATGCCAGGGACCGTGCTGCTTGAGAGAATCGCTAACCAGGCCCATCCAGTCGGGCGCCTTGCGGCTATTTGAAATCGCAGACATCTTTCGCAAGTCTATCCTGAAGGAAGGGCCGAGGGCTGAGGGCCGAGGGCCGGGACTTCGAAGTGGCACGCCCGAAGACGACGGAACTCCGAGGAACTCCGACGCGCCGCCGGGAATGGCGCACCTGCCACGCGAGATTGGTAGACTGATGGCCGTGACGGATCACAGACTTCAGCCACAGTCAGCGCGCGTCAGCGGCCGATCGCTGGTCCTGCTGCTGCTGGCGGCTCTTCTCCTCGGAATTCCGGCAGGTTTTCTGTTCGCTCACGCTGTGAGAATGCCCGCGGTGAAGCAGCTCGCCAACTACCAGCCGGCGATCATCACCCGAATCTTCGACCGCAACGGTGTCCCTTTTGCCGAGTACTCGATTCAGAAGCGGATCGTGATCCCGAAGCAGGAGATGTCGCCGCTGCTGATCCAGGCGATCGTCGCCACCGAGGATTCCGAGTTCTATCGGCATGGCGGAATCGATCCGAAGGCGATCATGCGCGCGGCGCTCACGGACATCATGGAGCGGCGGAAGGCGCAAGGGGCATCGACCCTGACCCAGCAGCTCGCCAAGCAGGTCTTTCTCACGCCGGACAAGACATTCCGCCGCAAGATCAACGAGGTCTTCCTCGCAATTCAGATCGAGAAGGACTTCACGAAAGAGCAGATCTTCGAGCTCTACGCGAATCAGGTGTATCTCGGGCATGGTGCCTATGGCGTCGAGGCCGCATCGCGGCTGTTCTTCGGCAAGCACGCGAAGGAGTTGACTCTTCCGGAGGCGGCTGTCCTGGCGGCGCTGATCCGCTCGCCGATGACTTACAGCCCGATCAACCACCCTGACAGGGCGGTCAACCGCCGCAACTACGTCCTCGGCAGAATGCTGAAGGAAGCGATGATCTCCGCGCAGGAGCATCAGCAGGCGGTCAACACACCACTCGTTCTCGGTTCGTACAAGGAGGCTGCGCCACGTCTCGGCGCGTATTTCTCCGAACAGATTCGCCAGTACATCGAGGGAAACGAGAACTACGGAGTGGAGGAGCTCTACCGCGGCGGCCTGAAGGTTTATTCGACACTCGATATCGAAATCCAACAGATCACGGAGGCGGCTCTCCAGAAGGGGCTGAGACGCTTTGACAAACGTCGAGGATTCCGGAAGCCGGCGCGTAATCTCGTGGCGGAGGGGCTCGATCCAGAGACCTACCGCGACGCGAGCTGGAGTAACGAGCCTTATGTCACCGACCGTCTGTATCCCGCGGTCGTGCTCGATGTAACGCCGGCGCAGTTGACGGTGAAGTTGAATCGCGACCAGATCGAGCTCGCGCCCGAGGCATGGGCCTGGACGCGCAGGAAGACACTGACGGAGTCGCTCAAGCGGGGAGATGTCGTTCACGTCCTGCAGCAGGTCGATGAAAAGAGCGGCACCGCGAAGTGGATGTTCGACCAGTTGCCGCTCGTTCAGGGGGCGGTCGTCGTTCTCGACGTCAAGTCGGGTGAGATTCGAGCATTGGCCGGCGGATACGACTTCGCGCAGTCGAAGTTCAATCGTGCGGTGCAGTCGCGGAGGCAGACCGGTTCAGCCTTCAAACCGTTCGTCTATGGAGCAGCATTCGAGACCGGGCTCACACCTGCAGACACGCTCTTCGACGCGCCGGTCGCGATCCCTGTCGGCAACAATATCTACGCGCCGAAAAACTACTACGGCAAGTACGCGGGGATCGTGACGATCCAGCGCGCTCTCGAGCTCTCGATCAACGTGCCGGCGGTGAAGACGTTCATGATGACCGGCAGCGGCCGCGTGATCGATTTCACGCGGAGGCTCGGTGTTACTTCCGATCTGCCCGCATATCCATCCCTGGCCCTCGGCGCCGCGGGAATCTCTCCTCTCGAGATGACATCGGCCTACAACGTCTTCGCGAACAATGGCATCTACGTGAAGCCGAGATATATCTCCCGGATTGCGGATCAGGCCGAGCGCGTGCTCGAGGAGCAGCTGCCGGAACTGCGTGAGGCGACGACACCTCAGATCGCGTACGAAGTCGCGTACATGATGAAAGGTACGGTCAGCCGCGGCACCGCCTACGCCGCACACACCCTCGCCACTCCGCTGGCCGGGAAGACAGGAACGACCAACGGATACACCGATGCGTGGTTCGTAGGATTCTCTCCGGAGTTCACCGTTGGCGTATGGGTCGGTTACGACGATCCGAGCCGCTCGCTCGGTGGGGGAGCCACCGGAGCCGACATTCCGCTGCCGATCTGGATGGACATCTTCCGGCAGTTCGAAGAGAAGGGACTCCGAACGAAGAAAGCCGATTTCGACGCACCGTCGGGCGTCGTGATCGTCCCGATGGATCTGCGGACCGGCCGGCGGGGAGTCGGACCATGCGGCCGAGTCGTCATGCAGGCGTTCGTCGCCGGGCAGGAGCCGGACAAAGACTGTCACGGGGCGTCGGTTGAGGTGACGAATCTGCCGTACCACATGCAGAGAGCTTTCTACATGCCGAAGGAATCGGAGCCGACGCAGCCCGCCGAGGACGATTCCGCGCAGTCCGGCGAGAGCGCGGAATCGCCTACGCCGCCGGTAACGGATACTTCAGGCCAGCCGTAGGAATCGACCCGAAGCAGAGTTGAAGCGCGGAGACCGACGGCTCGAGTTTCAGCTCGAAGCCCTCAGCGCACTACGTACCGCTGAATCATGTCCGCCATCTTGTCGCGCGTCAGCGGTTTTCGCATCCAGGCGTCCGCTCCGGACTCGGGCATCATCGCCTCGAGTGAGCTCTCCGGAAGATCGGAGATCAGGACGATCGGAATGTCCTTCCTGTTCGACTGCGACTTGAGAACCTCGCTCAGACGGTTTCCGCGGATGCTCGGCAGGTTCACGTCGAGAAAGATGATGTCGGGGCTGCTGCTGGCGAGTACGTGGTTGAACTCGATCCAGCTGGACGCAGTCAGGACTGCACACCCCTCACGTTCGAGAAGCGCCCGTCCGAGCTTCAGGACCAGCGGATTGTCGTCGAGGATGAGCACGGAGACTTCCGAGAGCTCAGGCATCGGCTGATTGTTTTTCCTTCCGTAAGACCGACAGTATGCACATGATACTCTTTTGCGCGGATGACAGCGCCTCCTGAAGTAAGTGTGCGGCGTGCGACCTGGCCCGCGGACTACTATTCGTCCGCCACCCCGGAACCGGTGCTTCCCCGCTGGGCGGCCCTCGGATGTGGCGGCGCCTCGGTTCTTCTGCTCGCGGTACTGTTCGGCGGCGGCATCCTCCTCTCGACCGGTCGCTTCACGGACCTCATGGATCTCATGATCGGTATGTCGGTCGGAGAGATGAAGGGGATGTACACGGAAGATGTCGAGCCCGAACGACGCGCATCGGTCGATGCAGAGATCGAGCGGCTGCGCGAAGGGCTTCGCAATGATGAGTTTCCTTTCACATCCCTCCAGCCGTTTCTGGAGGCGATGCGAAACGCCACAAAGGACGGTAGCGTCACCCCGGAGGAAGCGGAGTACCTGGAGCGCGTTGCCAGCCGCATCGGGACCCCTGCGCGCTGACCATGGCCTTCAATCTCGTCTCTTCCTTCCAGCCGCAGGGTGATCAGCCGGAAGCGATCAAGCAACTCGTCGAGGGCCTCCAGCGAGGCGATCCTGATCAGGTGCTGCTGGGTGTGACCGGATCGGGAAAGACATTCACCGTCGCGAAGGTCGTCGAGGCAGTGAACCGCCCCACGCTCGTTCTGAGCCACAACAAGATTCTCGCGGCGCAGCTCTATCAGGAGTTCAAGAACTTCTTTCCTGAGAATCGTGTCGAATACTTCGTCTCCTACTACGACTACTACCAGCCTGAGGCCTACATCCCTCAGAACGATCTGTACATCGAGAAGGAGATGACGAAGAACGACGAGATCGACAAGCTCAGGCTTGCTGCGACCAAGGCGATCTTCGAGCGGCGCGACGTCATCATCGTCGCCTCGGTCTCCTGCATCTACGGCATCGGCGACCCGGAGCTGTACTACGGGATGCTCCTTTTTTTCGAGCGCGGCATCGAGCGGCCGATGACCGAGTACCTGCGGAAGCTCACCGAGATGCAGTACGAGCGGACACCATACGATCTTGCCCGCGGGAACTTCAGGGTTCGTGGCGATGTCCTCGAGCTCTGGCCCGCGTACGAAGACGACGCCGTGCGCATCGAGTTCTTCGGCGACGAGATCGACAAGATGACCCGGATCGATCCGATCACCGGTCGCACGTCCGGCACTGAGCTCGACCGCCTCGCCGTCTATCCCCGTACCCATTACGTCACCCCGCGACAGCGGCTGATGGAGGCGATGGAGAACATCAGAATCGAGCTCGATGAGAGAGTCGTCGAGTTACGCGCCAGTGATCGTCTGCTGGAAGCACAGCGGCTGTCCCAGCGCACCATGTTCGACCTCGAGATGATCGCGGAGCTCGGCTACTGCAACGGGATCGAGAACTACTCCCGGCATCTGAGCGGGAGGAAGAGGGGAGAGCCGCCGCCCACGCTCATCGACTACTTCCCGAAAGACTTTCTGCTGGTCGTCGACGAGTCACATCAGACCATTCCCCAGGTCAGGGCGATGTGGGGCGGCGACCGCGCTCGAAAAGAGACTCTGGTCGAGTACGGGTTTCGCCTTCCGAGTGCGATCGACAATCGGCCGCTCTCGTTCGAGGAGTTTCAGGGGAAACTGAACCAGACGCTCTTTGTCTCGGCGACCCCCGCGGCGTACGAGCTACAGAAAACCGGTGGTCTCTATGCCGAGCAGGTGATCCGGCCGACGGGGTTGCTCGATCCGGAGCTGAGTATTCGTCCGGTGAAGGGGCAGGTCGACGACCTGATCGGTGTGATCCGCGAGAGGGTCGCGAAGGGGGAGCGGGTGATGGTCACCACGCTCACCAAGCGGATGTCCGAAGACCTCACCCGCTACCTGATGGAGCTCGGCATCAAGGTGAACTACCTGCACTCCGATGTCGAGACGCTGGAGCGGATCGCGATTCTTCGCGACTACCGGCTCGGGGTCTACGACGTTCTCATCGGCATCAACCTCCTGCGGGAAGGGCTCGACATCCCTGAGTGCTCGTGCGTGGCGATTCTCGATGCGGACAAGGAGGGTTTCCTAAGGTCGCAGACTTCGCTCGTGCAGACCATCGGGCGTGCGGCGCGCAACGTCAACGGCCTGGCGATTCTCTATGCCGACAGGATCACGGACTCTCTCCGGTTCGCGATCGACGAAACGAACCGCAGACGCGCCGTGCAGCAGCAATACAACGAGGAGCACGGAATCGAGCCGGCGACGATCATCAAGTCCATCGACTCCGACCTCGTGCGGATGGCGAATCTCGATTACCTCGATGTTCCGCTTCCGGGGCAGAAGTCGAAGTTCGATCTCGAAGGGGGCGAGGATCTCGACAAGGCGATCAGCCGTCTCACCAAGGAGATGAAGGACGCGGCGAAGAATCTCGACTTCGAGCGGGCCGCCGAGATTCGCGACCGCCTGCGGGAACTGAAGGAAGCGCGAATTTTCGTCTGAGTCACCGATACGCGCGGTGGATCTTCCAGAGATCTAGAAGCGCCCGGCCGAAGTCGGTCGACTTGACCTTCGAGCCCTTCACGTCGTGCCACGCCATGATCGGCAGCTCGTAGATTACACGCGCCGCGGCGTCTCTCCCGCGCTGCCTCACGAGTCTCGCGATGATCTCCACGTCGAAGATCCAGCGAGATAGAAATGGTCTCGCGAACAGCTCCCGCATCCGGTCGCTGACGCGGAACAGCTTTGCGCCGCACTGGGTGTCGTAGACAGCGAGCCCGAGCGAGGAGGAGATCAGCGTCGCTCCGACCCTGCCGACATAGTGCCGCGCCGGGTTCCTGCTGATCGACCGTCCCAGGAGTCGGACGCGCGCTGCGAACACCATCTCGATCTCCTTTCGCTCGGAGAAGACGTTGAGGAAGCCCGGGATCTCCGACAGCGGAGTTGCCAGGTCGGCATCCCAGAAACCGCAAAAGTCGGGACGACGCTCCGTCGCGGCGAGCATCCCTCTCCGAACGGCTTCAGCTTTGCCGCTGTTCTGCTCCAGATCGAGAAGCGAGAAACGGCTGGGGTCTTCGCTGGCCAGCGCGCTCAGCAGATGCGAGGTCCCGTCCGTACTCCCGTCGTTGACGAACAGGAACTCGACGCGACCATTCTCCGTCTCGAAGTTCCGGAACGCTTCGACCGGCAGACGCTGCTCTTCGTTGTAGCAGGGGACGACGACGATCAGATGCACAGGCGGTCATTCTCCAGCCACCCGAACGAATACGCAACCGGTACAATGGCACCATGCTGACCGGTCAACATGTTGACCGGTCAGTCCACTGAATGATCACGAGAACTCTCCCAACTCAGGTTCACGGCCGCTATCTCTATCGCGACCGAGGCGCCGCCCGGCTGCTCGTCGGCTTTCACGGCTACGCCGAGAATGCCGAGGCCCACCTGGCCGAGCTCGACCGGCTGCCTGGTATCGACGCCTGGTCGGTCGTCGCCGTGCAGGCTCTTCACCCGTTCTACACACGGTCCGGTCTGGTAGTCGCCAGCTGGATGACGAGCCTCGATCGGGAGGAGGCGATCGCCGACAACCTCGCCTGGGTCGAGCGAGTACTCGACTCGCTTCCTGCGCCGGACACCCTGGTGTACCTCGGTTTTTCGCAGGGTGCCGCGATGGCTTCCCGCGCTGCCGCGCGCGGTCGAGCGGCGGCCGGCCTGATTCTCCTTGGTGGAGACATCCCTCCCGAGGTCAAGGCCGACAGCAACCTGCAGTTGCCACCGACCCTTCTCGGCCGCGGTTCGCGAGACGAGTGGTACACGGACGAGAAGTTCAAGGATGACTTGAGCTTCCTGGAGGGGCGGACGCGCGTGACGCGCTGCCAGTTCGCGGGTGGCCACGAGTGGGTCGATCCCTTCCGCGAGGCGGTCGGGGAGTTCCTCCAGTCACTCGACACTCGGTAAACACGACGAGCTCCAGGGATTTCCCCTCCCGTCTTTTCTGGTTGATGCATCCGCATGTCACGAGCCGAACGGCTGAAGCAGCGCCTCCAGGAGATCCCTGACCGCCCGGGCGTCTACCTGCACAAGAACGCGGAAGGGGCAGTCATCTACGTCGGCAAGGCGCGCAACCTGCGCAATCGTGTCGGCAGCTACATCTCGGGGAAAGGCGCCCGCGACTCCAAAACGATGAGTCTGATCGCGGAGATCGATTCCATCGATTTCGTCAGCACCAACAACGAGCTCGAGGCCATCCTCCTCGAGAACGGCCTCATCAAGACGCACCAGCCCCGCTACAACATCCTTCTTCGTGACGACAAGAGCTATCCCTACATCAAGGTCACCGCCTCGGAGGACTACCCACGAGTCGTTTTCACCCGGCGGGTCGACCGGCGGAAGGGCGATCTCTACTTCGGCCCGTTCTTCGCGGGAACGGCCCGCCGGATCCTGAAGCTGATCGCGGATCAGTTCAAGCTGCGGAGCTGTGATCTCGACATCTTCGAGGGGCGCAACGCACTGCCGCGCCCCTGTCTCTACTACGACATGCACCAGTGTCTCGGTCCGTGCGTAGTGGGGCTCACGACTACCGATGCCTATCGGGAGATGGTCGACGACGTCGTTCTGTTCCTCAGCGGCAAGTCGAAGGAACTGCAGGAGCGGCTGAGGGTGCGGATGTACAAGGCGGCGGAGCAGGAGAGCTTCGAGGTCGCGACGTATTACCGGGATCTGATCCGCACCGTGGAGCGAATCCAGGCCGAGCAGCAGGTGGCGTCAGCCGACGATGAGGAAGCCGACGTCTGGGGATTGCACGAGGCGGGTGGGGACGTCGCCGTTCAGCTCTTCGTCATCCGTGACGGTCACGTCGTCGACCGGCGCGAGCTGTTCTGGGAGAAGGTCCCCGGTTACCAGCCGAGTCACTTTCTCTCGGAAGTCCTTCAGCGTTACTACCAGGACAATCTGTTCATCCCGCCCGAGATCCTCCTGCCGTTCGACCCAGAGGAGGAGGAGCTGATCGCGAGCTGGCTCGCCACTCAGGCTGGCAGGAAGATTCAGCTCCGAGTGCCTCAGCGTGGGCGGGGCGTGGATCGGCTCGAGCTTGCGAACCGGAATGCCACGCTCGCGCATGAGTCGAGGTTCCGGAAGTCGAGACAGGATCGGCTGCAGATCGCCGCCGGCCGCCTTGCCGCGATTCTTGGCTGGCCCGATCGAGAGCTGCAGAGGATCGAGTCGTTCGACATCTCGAACATTCAGGGGAGCGACTCGGTGGCCGGCATGGTCGTGCTCGACCGCGGGCGCTTCGACAAGAACCAGTATCGGGTCTTCAATATCCGGACAGTAGTCGGTGCCGACGATTTTCGTTCGATGGCTGAGGCGGTCGATCGGAGGTATCGCCGTCTACTGGAGGAAGAGAAGGCGCTTCCGGATCTGATCCTGATCGATGGCGGGCGCGGACAACTGAATGCGGCGCTGGCCGCTCTGAAGCAACTTGGGATCGACGAGATCCCGATTGCGGGACTGGCCAAACGCGAAGAAGAGATTTATGTCCCGGACCGCGAGGAGCCGATCCGGTTGGAGAAGAGAGATCCCGCACTCCACCTGTTGCAGATGGTGCGTGACGAGACGCATCGCTTTGCGGTTTCGTCCCACCGGAAGCGGCGTTCGAAGCGGACCTTGCATAGCGAGTTGGACGATCTGCCCGGGATTGGAGAGAAGCGAAAGAGAGTCCTGCTCGAGCGGTTCGGCAGCGTCTCAGCGATCCGGCAAGCCTCTGCTCAGGATCTCGTCAACGTGCTTGGCAGGAAGGTTGGTCAGGTGCTGTGGGACGAGCTTCACGGCTGACCGTACTGCAACCCGCTGCACTGCGCGCAACTGCCACTGAATCAATGCGATAATCGAAGTGGTCTCACGATTTCCGTGAACAGGGGTAGGGAATGCTGGAAGGCGACATCAGTCAGATCAACCTCGTCGAGCGTCTGGTAGAGCTCTGGAGGGAACAGTTCACCGGAGCACTCCGCTTCGAGAACGACTCGATCATCAAAATCATCTACTTCAGGAATGGCGACATCCTGTCGGCGAGCACCAACGATCGCGCGGACAGTCTCGACGAGATCCTGATGCGTGCTGGCAAGGTCTCGCGGGAACATGTGAAGCAGGCGCTCGCGCGCCGCAAAGAGAACGAGACCCTCGGCGACGCGCTGCTCAATCTCGGTTTCATCACCCGCAAGGAGCTCACCTGGTCGCGGCGCGTTCAGGCTGTCGGTGTCATCCGGTCAATCGTCGGATGGACCGCGGGCTCTTTCACGATCGTTGCGGACTATCTTCCGAAGCGGGACGAAGGGACGCAGTTCTCACTGCCGCAGATTCTGGTCGAGTTGATCGTCACTGAGCAGGACCGAGCGAGATTCGAGACTCTCCTAGACGGAGGCGAAGCACTCTTTTCCCGCACCGAGGAGTTTCAGTCCGTCTATCAGCGCCTCGGCCTCAATGAGGATGCCGACGCGATCATCGCCGAAATCGACGGGCTCAAGACAGCCGCGGAGATCGCCGCGGCCTCAGGAAAAGACTCGTTCAACGTTTACAAGCTGCTGTATGCCCTCGGTACGCTCGGTGTCCTCAGCCGCGAGAACATCTTCGAGGAATCGGGCCCGCGGGAGAGCCCGCAGTTCACCCTGGATGACACACCGCTGGTTCCTGTGGGAGCAGACCTGCCCGACACTGCCGATCTGTGGGGCGATCCAGCACCGGAAGTGAGCTTCGATCTCGAAGAGCCCGAGCCACATCGTCAGCCGACACTCGAGGTGTCGATGCCGGCGGAGCCTGCGATGGTCGCTGCTCCGCTCTCTGTGTGGGACGAGCCTGACGTCGAGGAAACGCCGCCGCCAGTCGACCCGATCGAATCTCCGGGTGAACCCGAAGAGCCGGCGTGGGACCTTCCGCCTCGGGAGATCCCGCCTCCTGCGCCGATCGAGCTTCCGGCGCAGCCGGAAGAGGAACGCTGGGGCTTCGACGACGCGCAACTCGAGACGGCGGAGCGGGGAGTGATCACGGGACGAGGCAACCCACCGATCCGCGACGTTGGCGAGCCACCGAGCCGGCGCTATGGATTGCTGATCGCCGCCATGGTCGTCTTCATCCTGGCAGGTGCTGGCTGGTTCGGGTACCAGTGGTGGCTGAATCGAGAGACGGATGCTCCCGCGGTAGCCGAAGTGCGACAAACGGCAGCTGTGCCGATGACGCCAGTGCCAGCAGACCGCGTCGAGGAGGTGTCTGAGGGTATTACGACGGCGCCTCCTGCGGATCTGACGCTGACGACGGCGGCGCCAGCCGCTGTTCCTGTTCCTGTTGCTGTGCCGGAACAGGCTCCGGTGACTGCAGCGGCAGGTGGCAATCGCGCACAACTCGATGCCGCCGCACGCGAATACGCAGCGAATCCGACCGGCAACTACACCGTCCAGATTCAGATTCTCTGTGATCCGGGCAATCTCGAAGGCGCGATCCGGACAGGCGGCGGCGAGATCTGGTTCGTCCCGCAGATGCTTGGGGATCGCGCCTGCTACCGCGTGTTCTGGGGTCGTTACGAGAGCGAACGCGAAGCCCAGGCTGCGCTCGCGGCCATCCCGGCGGCACTGCGCGATCGGAGCTCTGCCGTGCGGCCCGTGCCGGGGCGCCAGTAGCGAAACCCGATGCCCTGGCTGGTTGACGGGAGCAACGTGCTCGGGGCGATGCGGGTCGATCGCCACGACGACGGCGCCAAGCGAGAGCTCGTCCGCCTGCTTGCCGGTTTCGCGCGCGCGAAGCGGACACGGGTCACCTGCGTCTTCGACGGTCCTGAGCCGGCGAGCTTTGGCAAACACCTTGGCAGTGTGACGATCGTCTTCAGCGGTGGGCGGAGCGCCGATGAGATCATCGTGGAGCGCGCGGCGACGGGGCGTGGGTGGAGCGTGGCGACGTCGGATCGGGGGCTTGCTGCAAGGGTCCAGCGGCGAGAGGTCACCGTGGTTCAGGCGCCAGCGATGCTTCGGGAGATCGAGGCCAGTTCGTCGGGTGAGGAGGGTGGGGCGGCCGACTGGGCTGACTACTTCGCCGACCCGGAAAATCGGATGAAATTTTAATGTCGGCAGGCCGACATTCATTGTAAGTGTCTAAATCAGCAGTGATTTAGGAGACTTAATTTCATTTTCCGAACGGGGAACATTTCGCCGCCGCGCACGTTATCCTCCGTTGCGTGAAGCGGATCGGAGGATCGCCTCGTCGAGAGACGCGGAGGAAAGTCCGAACTCCAACGGGCAGCAGGCTGGCTAACGGCCAGGCGTAGTGATGCGACGGAAAGTGCAACAGAGAACAGACCGCCAAACCAGTCGGTGTCTCACCGGCTGGAGGTAAGGGTGAAACGGTGCGGTAAGAGCGCACCGCGTCCCACGCGAGTGGGTACGGCATGGCAAACCCCCTGCGGAGCAAGACCAAATAGGGACGCAATGGACCCGCCCGTGTCCGCTTGAGCGTCCGGGTAGGTTGCTCGATCGCCGCGGTAACGCGTGCGACAGATGAATGATCTTCACCCCGCAAGGGGAACAGAATTCGGCTTACAGATCCGCTTCACGCACTTCTTCTCTCTCGCCGGGAGCCTCTCGCCGCTGGTAGCATTACGGGATGCTGACTCGCCCCCGTGCGATCCCTTCCTCCGGTGCGAGAATCGCCGTCCTTGCGGCTTCCGGCCCCTCGGATCGGGAACGGATCGAGCGCGCCGCGGCCGTCATCGAGAGCCGGGGACATCACGTTACGCTCTCTTCCAATATCGATCATCGTTACCGCGGCTACCTGGCAGGCACCGACGTTGAACGCGCCTCAGAGCTCAACCGTTTCTTTAACTCTTCAGAGTACGACGCGTTCTTCTTCGCGCGCGGCGGTTACGGGGCGATGCGCATCCTTGACCGCATAGACTATGCCGCCCTCGTCGCCAACCCCCGCCCTCTCGTCGGTTTCAGCGACGTCACGGCTCTCCATCAGGCCCTCGCCACCCAGGCCGGTCTCGCTTCGTTCCACGGACCGATGCTGAATCTCGATTTTCACGAAGGCCTCTCTCCAGAGCGTGAGGCCTGGCTCTGGTCTGTTCTGTCGGGCGAAGCACCACTTACCTATGAGTTCGAAGCGTCAGACGTGCTCTGCGAAGGAGAGGCCGAGGGTGTTCTGTTCGGCGGTTGTCTCGCGCTGACCGCGGCGCTCGTAGGCACGCCCTATGATTTCTGGATCGATGACGGAATCTGGTTCTGGGAGGATGTGGATGAGCCGCTCTACCGCATCGACCGAATGTTGACCCACCTGAGGCTGTCTGGCAGAATGCAGCGCGTCCGAGGTGTGATCATTGGCGCGCTGAAAGAGTGCGGAACCGACGCGGAAATGCTCGAGCTTCTGTACGACTTTTTCGGCTCTCTCGCGATCCCAGTCGTGCACCATCTCCCATTCGGCCATCATGGAAACAACTTGCTGATGCCGGTGGGCGCAAGCGTCCGTCTCCGTACAGCCGATCGATCATTCACCATCACCGCGCCAGCCGTCGCACCATGAGGTCTCAGCAGAAATGAAGGCCGTCTTCAAGACCACCGGAGGGGGATCCGGCAAAGACCCCGTCCGTGACTCGCAACTGACCTTCGCGGCCGGTGAGCGGATCTTCGCGCAGGGGGACCTCGGCACTGAGATGTTCATCATCCAGGACGGCGTGGTCGAGATTTTCAAACACATCGGCGGACAGTCCCATCTCCTCTCCCGGCTCGAGAAGGGAGACTTTTTCGGCGAGATGGCCCTGCTCGAAGCACTCCCTCGCACCGCTGAGGCGCTCGCCGTCACCGAAGTGCGCCTCGTTGCGATCAACGGCTCACGCTTCGACGAGATGCTCCGGAAGAACCCTGAGGTCGCTGTCAGGATCATCCGCAAATACTCCAAGCGGCTTCGTGACGCGAACGAACTGCTCGAGAAACTCGTTGGCCGGAAAGTCGATGAGGAGCACGTCTCCCTCGACTCCACGCAGATTGCGCCCGTCGAGAAAGCGGTGCGGCACCGCCTCATCGATGCCGTCACCGGTACCGCCTTCTACTTCAGTTCCGGCGATGAGACGACGCTCGGCCGGGCGGATCCGGTCACAGGGATCCTTCCTGACATCGATCTGACCGCCGTCGACACCAGTCGTTCGGTTTCACGGCGCCACGCGAAAATTATCCGCTCGGGCACCGAGTACCTGATCCTCGAAGAGGTAGGAACCGTCAACGGCACCTATGTGAACGAGCAGCGGATCCCGACCGGCGTTCCGGTCACCCTCCACGACGGCGATCAGCTCAAGATCGGACTGGTTGCGATGAAGGCCGTTCTCGAGTAGCGACGGCTGCCATCGGTCGCTCCTCGGGAGTTCCGCGCTTCTACATTTCGTAGACTTCTGCACCGGCGCGTGTCTCCTGCTCGACAATAGTTACGTGGCCCTCAGACTCGACACTCCTGTCCAGTTCCTCAAAGGCGTGGGTGAAGCTCGTGCTGCGCTGTTTGCGACCGCGGGGATCGAAACCGCCCAGGATCTGCTGTTCCTCTTTCCTTTCCGCTACGAGGATCGGCGCCATCCGGCGCGGATCGCCGACCTTGGACGCTCTCTCGACGTACCGGTGCTCATTCGGGGGAGAGTAGTCTCGGCGGGAACTCGAGTGTCGCCGGTCAAACGCCTGAAACTCTTCGAGGCCATCCTCGACGACGGCAGCGGCTCGGTGAAGCTCATCTGGTTCAACCAACCCTACCTCGCAAAGCAGATCGAGCGGGGAGCGAGGCTCGCCGTCTTTGGAACTCCACGAGCGGGAGGATTCGGGCCGATCACGCTCGAGAGTCCGGAGTGGGAGCGATTCGACGGAACCGAAGGCGAAGATGGTGCGATCGTCCCGATCTATCCGAAGACGGGAAACATCCCGCAGAAGGTCCTGCGCCGGCTCGTCGGCCAGGTCCTCGACGCGGTGGAGCTCGCTGATCCTCTTCCAGAGCCGATCTGCAGGGATCTCGGGGTCATCCCGCTTGCGGCTGCTCTGCAGCAGCTTCACCGGCCTGATGAACTGTCCGACGATTTCATTCAGCAACGTTCTCCGGCACACCGGCGGGTGATCCTCCAGGAGTTCTTCACGTTCCAGCTGGCGATGCGCGTTCGACGTGCAGGAGAGGAAACGAAGAAGAAGACGCGACGGATACGGGTGGACGATGAGATTCGCTCGGAGGTGAAAAGAGTCCTGCCATTCCGCCTCACGACTGCACAGAAACGTGTGCTACGCGAGATCGCAGGCGATCTGCAGGCGGAACGCCCGATGTACCGGCTGCTGCAGGGCGACGTCGGTAGCGGGAAGACGATCGTGGCTCTCGTCGCGGCGCTGATCGCGATCCGCAACGGGCATCAGGTCGCGCTGCTCGCACCGACCGAGATTCTCGTCGAGCAGCACTACCAGCGGATCCGGCAACTGGTTGACGACTCGATCGTCGTAGCTCGCTCGACCGGGTCGATGAAGAGCGCCGAGCGTAAGACGGTGCTCGCGGGTCTCAAAGAGGGATCCATCCAATTGATTGTGGGGACGCACGCGTTGCTGGAGCCGAGAGTGGAGTTCCGCAGCCTCGGCTTCGCGATCGTCGACGAGCAGCACCGTTTTGGCGTCGAACAGCGGCAGAAGCTGTTCAGGAAAGGGGAGTTGCCTGACATTCTGGTGATGACCGCAACGCCGATCCCCCGTTCTTTGGCGCTGGCGATCTATGGAGATCTCGAGCTCTCAGTCATCGACGAGCTTCCTCCCGGAAGGCAGCGGATCACGACAGCCGTGCGCTCGACCTCGGAGCTGGAGCGGGTCTGCAGCTTCATGGACGAACAGCTCGCCGGAGGTGCACAGGCTTATGTGGTCTATCCGATCATCGAAGAGTCGGAGAAGTTGAATCTCAAACCACTGACGCAGGGTTTCGAGACGATCCGAAGCCGCTTTCCTCAACGTCGTGTCGCCTTCCTGCACGGAAGGATGAAGGCAGCGGAGAAGGAAGAGACGATGGGTCGGTTCAAGAATCACGAGATCGACATCCTCGTCGCCACGACCGTGATCGAAGTGGGAATCGACGTACCGAACGCCTCGATCATGCTCATCGTCGATGCTGATCGCTTCGGCTTATCGCAGCTCCATCAGCTGCGCGGCCGTGTCGGTCGCGGAGCGAGGAAATCGTGGTGCGTTCTCCTGCGCGATGAGACGAGCAGCAGCGAGGCGAAGCAGAGACTCGGGGCGTTCGAGAAGTCACGCGACGGATTCGAGGTGGCCGAGCACGACCTTCAGACGCGCGGGCCCGGCGAGTTTCTCGGAACCCGGCAGTCAGGTGCCATGCGCTTTCGAATGGGCCACATCCTTCGCGACCAGGCGCTCATGGAGAATGCGCGCGACCTCGCCATCAGCATCATCGCTCGTGATCTCGCCGCGTCGGCTCGACTCGCCGGCCGACTGTTGGGAGCACCGGTACCTGTGGCTGCTGTTCGAGACTGAGCCACCGGGAACTGATCAGAGGATCAGGGTGCCTCTACCGAGGGTGCGGCGATCGCCGAGATCGTGCGCGAGGCGGCGGAAAATTACAGTTATTTTGGCAATTGAACCGATCGGCGCGGTGTTCCGGATTGTGTGATCGTCCGGGTCCTTGCCGCCGCGCTGATGGCGTCGCTGGCAACCGCCGGAGCTCCGCCGCAGCCGCGCTTTGCTGCGACGCCGCCTCCGCGGCCAGTGGCGGCGGAAGCTTTCGACCGGGTGATCCGGCTGCAGGTCGAGTACGACGAGCATCTGCTGGGGGAGCATGGCAGCGACGTCGAGTCCTTCATCCGTGAGGCGGTAGCGATCCACTCGATCGAATGGCGCAAGTACCGGCGCGAGTGGTTCGCTGTCGAATCGATCGAGCTCGTGACGTCCAGCGGTGAGAGTGACGGCGCCCACGTACTCACCTCACTGCTGAACCGCACGGTTTCCGAGCCAGGTCTCATGCATGTGAAGATCGTTGGAAGGGGACTCGAGGTATTCAGCAGCGGGAGGGGCAGTACCGGAGTAGGAGGTCTCGCCTATCGCGGCAGTGACGCGGTGGTCGTCAGCGCGCAGCCCGGCGCGACGACCGAGACAGTGGCCTACTACCTCTTCCACGAGATCGGACACTGTTTCGATGCCTTCGACCTGCCGTTTCGTGGCGGCGAATCGACCTTCGGTGCGAAGAGCCGGATCACCTTCGAGGTCGACTCCGGCAATGCAGTCATCATTGATGAGTCCCCAGGACCACGGCCGCGGGACACGCCGGGCCGCGCCCCCTTCTTTCTCCGTCGCAAGATCGCCGAAGCCCGTGCGCTCAGCCTCGAGCCGACTCTCTTCACGCCGCTCCACGATCTGTTGCTGCACGAGCCTTCGCCATCGAACCCTGCGTACGTAAAGAAGAAGTGTGTTGTGCTCAAAGTCGCGGGCCCGGAAGCGAGGAGAATTGCCGACCTGCTCGACCGCTACGAGATCACTCCGGGACACGCGCGACGTGACGACGAGATTCGCGCGCAGATCGCCGAGCACTACTGGAATGCAAACGAAGCACTGCGGAAGAACGACTACCAGACTGCGGAGGCGGAACTCGCCGAGATCCGTTTGCTCGATCAGGAGTCTCGCGACATCCACCAACTCGTAGGCGCCGTCGAACGGAAGATCCGCCGACGGAGGTGAGGCGGGTGGGGCGGTTCCTCGGAGTTCCTCGGAGTTCCTCGGAGTTCCTCGGGGTTCCTCGGAGTTCCTCGGTTCCTCGGAGTTCCTCGGAGTTCCTCGGAGTTCCTCGGAGTTCCTCGGTTCCTCGGAGTTCCTCGGAGTTCCTCGGAGTTCCTCGGGGTTCCTCGCGGTTCCTCGGGGTTCCTCGCGGTTCCTCAGTTCCTCAGTTCCTCGGGAGTTCTTCAGGAGTTCCTTAGGGCTCCTCGGCGTCGCCACTTACTCGCCTGTCATCCCGAGCGGGTGGCGGGTGGGTGGCGAGGGATCCCTGAGTCGACGACCCAGCAGGAAATGATATCTATTTGAGCCCAAAGAAGAGCCGCCAGCTGGACCTGCCCGGTCGTCGGCAAGGGATCCCTCTCCGTCCTTCACCCCTCCCGCCCACCCTCCCACCCACGGGGTTCCGGCGGCTCGGGATGACA
>DASVLC010000359.1:0-9783 GCA_036385045.1 Thermoanaerobaculia bacterium
GATGGTTCACGCTGGGGCGGTCGCCGAATCGCCCGAAGAGCTCAACACCTGGATCGCGCGAACGGACGATCTGCGTGAGCGACTCACGAAGAGTGGCTACGGCTCGGAGTTCGATGCCCACGATCTGTTTCCTCTGTTTCAAGCGTACGTCGCGAAGGCAACCACGCCCGGTCCACCACCACCCCGAGCCGATCGCGCACGGTGGCTCTGGATCGGCGCGATCGTTGTCGCGGCCATCACTGTCGTGATCGTTTTTGCCACGATGGCGTCATGAAAAGGGCGGAACTCTCCGTGGTTCGCTTCGCTCTAACAACACATTCTCGGCTTCCTGCCATCCCGAGCAAAGGACGCCGGTCTGCAGCGCGCCTGAGGAAAGAAACGTGAGTCCGTCGTGCGCGAAGGCGCACTTCACAATCTGGCCCCCGGCTCGGCCGGGGGAAAGTGGTTGCGCAGGGACTCGTGACCGCGGAGGCGGTCACCACAGGAGGTTGCACACGTTGTGGCGGCCGCCTTCGCGGCCGCACTTGAGAGCGCCGCGTTCTCCCCCGGCCGAGCCGGGGGCCAGATTGTCCTGCGCGCCTTCGCGCGCAACGGGACTGGCCTTCCCCTCTCGCGCTCAGAGCCGCATAAACACTGGGAGTCTCTTAGAAGCGCCACCGATGGCGAGCCGCGCGACCCCCTCGGCTTGACGTTGCCCGGCGTTCGCAATCGCGGGCGTCCGGTGCTATCCTCGATTGCAGGCGCCTGATGAAGGAAAAGCGTGAGATCTATCGCTTCCTCCACGTCACTCCACGGCGCATCTTCGAGCAACTCGATCAGTACGTCGTCGGGCAGCGGCACGCGAAGGAAGCACTCGCGATCGCGGCGTACAACCACCTCAAGCGAATCGAGTATCTGAAGTTCGGCGCAGACATTTCGATCCGCAAGTCGAACATCCTGATGATCGGCCCCTCGGGCAGCGGCAAGACGTATCTCGCACGCACCCTGGCTCGCATCCTCGATCTTCCCTTCGCCTGCAACGACGCCACCGCATTCACGGAAGCGGGCTACTACGGCGAAGACGTCGAGGTGACCATCGGGAAACTCCTCTACGCGACCAATCAGAATGTCAGTGCCGCCGAGAACGGGATCGTCTTCATCGACGAGATCGACAAGATCGCCGGGCGGGCCGGCACGAGCAGGACTGGCGCCGGCTCGAGGGACATCGGCGGAGAGGGAGTCCAGCAGGCGCTGCTCAAGGTCCTCGAAGGGGAAAAGCTGTTCGTGCCGATGAACGTGACGGCACACTGGAACAAGTACGACTACGTCGAGATCGACATTTCGAACGTCCTTTTCATCTGCGCGGGATCGTTTTCCGATCTCGAAGAAGCGGGCAACAGTGCGAACGTGGGCTTCGTCGATTCACCCGTCGCGGAGCAGCACGGAATCACCACTGAAGCGCTCACGAGATTCGGCTTGCTTCCCGAGCTTCTCGGCAGGCTTCCGGTGCGGGTGCAGTTGGAATCGCTGACTCCCGCTGACCTGGTTTCAATCCTGACCGACACGAAGGAGGCGATGGTGCCGGAATACCAGCGGCTCTGTTCTCTCGATCAGATCCAGCTCGATTTCAGCCGGGAGGCACTCTTCGAGATCGCGAAGCTGGCGATCAGACAGAAGCTCGGTGCGCGGTCCCTCCGCTCGATCCTCGAGCGAGTTCTTCATCCGATTCTCTTTCTGGGCCCCGAGCGTGCAGGTGAGCGGATCGTCGTGGAGGTCGAGGACGTGAGGCGCGCCGTAAGTCCCTGAGCGTATGCTGTCGGCTTCTCACACACGAGACGAGCGTCCAGCGGTCAGGGAACGAATAATCCCTTCCGCGGCCCTCGGTTAGACTGATATCCAGACTGATATGCAGATGCGCACGATCGGGATTGCCGCCAAGATCACTTCCGAAGCCGCCCTCGCCTATGCAGAACGGGTGGCCGCTGAGCTGAGAGCGCGCGGTTTGACGGTCACATTCGACATCGACACCGCGAGAGAGATCGGCGACGCCTACCCTTCGGCGGCGAAGCCTGTCCTCGGCCGAGGGTGTGATCTCCTGATCACCTTCGGCGGCGATGGAACTCTCCTTTCGGTTGCGCGCCACGCTCCCGAGCACGTTCCGGTCATCGGCGTGAACATGGGGACTCTCGGTTTTCTCACGGAGATCCGGGTCGAAGAGTTTCCGGAGATCCTCGACCGGGCACTCGAAGGACACTATCTGGTCGAGCCGCGCGCAACGTTCAGCGTCTCGGTGTCAGGGCCCGGCCACGACTCGTCGAAGACCTATCGGGTTCTCAACGACGTCGCGATCAACAAGAGTGCGGTGGCGCGAATCATCGAGATGAGGGTGAGCGTCGCCGGCCTCTTCGTCTCCTCCTTCCGCGGCGATGGACTCATCGTCGCAACGCCGACCGGATCGACTGCCTACAACCTCTCGGCCGGCGGCCCGATCATCTATCCGACGATGGGAGCGGTCGTGATCACCCCGATCTGCCCTCACATGCTCACCAACCGGCCCCTCGTCCTGCCGGACGAGCTCGACGTCGAGATCGGGCTCACCACGACGGATGCCCGCGATATCTACCTCACGCTCGACGGTCAGGAAGGATTCGAGATCAGCGACCATGACCGCGTCTGCATTCGCAAATCCGAGGAGCGAGTGCTCCTGGTTCAGTCCCCCGAAAAGAACTACTTCGACGTTCTCAGGACCAAGCTGAAATGGGGTGAAGGATGAGACTTCTGCTGATTTCCGTCCTGGCAGCCGTTGCCGCAATTACTACGCCGCGACTGTTCGCCGACCCGATCTATCTCGACCAGCTGATGGAAACGCCGGTCGCAGAACTGCGCCGCCAGTTCCCGGGCCTACGCAATGAAGGCTGCTACCGGCTCAGCGAGTCCCGGTACCTTCTCATTACGATCGACAAAGATCAGAAGCCATGGCGAATCGCACTCTCCGTGACCGAGCCATGCCGCCGGCCGGTTGCCGGTCTCGATCTGGACATCAGGGAGCGCACCGGTGTCGAGATCGGCGATACCAGCATCGACGTCATGGCGAAACGCGGACGGCCAGACGCCTCGGCAGCTCCGGAACCGGAACACCGACGCCTTGGAGACACCGAGTACTTGTATATCTGCCGGGTTGAGGAGAGCTGCGCACGCCACACCAGCATCTTCATGCGCGGAGGAGCGGTGACCGCGGTGATGGAGTGGTACTCGAATTGAGGCAGCTGCGATTGCAGGCGCGCCGGCAGAGGAAATCGATCGCAGGTTGTTTTCCGCCGGAGGCTGGCTCGCATATAGGATTCGCTCATGCGATTTTCGATTGCCTTCTTCCTGTTGACGATCATCAGTTGCTCGCCAGCCGTGCCTCCGTCCGGAACGGCTCCGGTGGTAATGCCTGACCAGGCCACGCTCTTCATTGGCGGCCTGGTCGTCGCCGGTCCGGCGCAAACGCCGGAGCACGGTTTTGGCGTGGTCGTGCAGGACGGCAGGATCTTCGAGGTCGGTCCGGCGGATTTTCTGCGTACCCGATTTCCATCCGCTAAGGTCGTAGACGCTCCGGGAGCTACGATTCTGCCGGGTCTCGTCGACGCCCACGGCCACCTCTATGGCCTCGGCCTGGCGCTCGATATCGTCGACCTGGTCGACACCACTTCCTTCGATGAAGTCGTCGAACGCGTGCGCTCGAGGGCCGCGAGCACGCCTCCCGGGGAATGGATCATCGGACGCGGCTGGGATCAGAACGACTGGGATGCGCAGGAGTTCCCCACTTCCGAACTTCTCGACAGGATCGTTCCGGCGCATCCGGTCATGCTCCGCCGCATCGACGGACATGCGCTGATCGCAAACCGTGCGGCGATGCGCGCGGCGGGAGTGACGGCCGCATCACAGGAGCCGTCCGGAGGACGGATCGTACGTGATGCCCGGGGTGAGCCGACGGGCGTTTTCATCGATGCGGCGATGGAGCTCGTCGAGCGGAGCATCCCACCGGTCACGCGCGATCAGCGGAAGTCGCGCGTCCTCGCAGCTGCCCGAGCGATCGCCTCCGCGGGACTGACCGGTATGCACGACGCGGGCATCGATGCCGAGACCATCGCCGTCGTGAAGGAGCTGATCGACGAAGGCCAATTGCCGATCCGTGTCTACGCAATGCTGTCGGACAACGCGTCGTTGCTCGACACGTGGTTCGCCTCAGGGCCTCTCGTCGACTACGGAGAACGGCTCACGATCCGTTCAGTGAAGCTCTACGCCGATGGGGCCCTCGGCAGCCGCGGTGCCGCGCTGCTCGCGCCCTACGACGACGATCCGCACAACCACGGCCTGACGCTGGCGTCGCCTGCACATATCGAGAACGTCGCACGCCGCGGCCGGACCGCCGGATTTCAGGTCAACACGCACGCGATCGGCGACGCCGCGGTCCGCAGCGTGATTGAGGCCTATGAGCGTACAGACGTCACACCCACGGATCGATTCCGCATCGAACATCTTCAGGTCATCGCGCCAGATGACGTACCTCGTCTGGTAGAGCAGGGAACGATCGCGTCGGTTCAGCCGACGCACGCCACCTCAGACATGTACTGGGCGGAGCAGCGACTCGGTCCCGAACGGATTCTCGGTGCTTACGCCTGGCGCACTCTCGTCAACGCGGGCGTGCGGCTGGCACTTGGATCGGATTTTCCGGTCGAGCAGGTCAACCCCTTCCATGGGATTTCGGCAGCCGTCACGCGTCAGGATCGCAAGGGATGGCCACCGGGAGGATGGTACCCGGAGGAGCGTCTCTCGCTGCGCGAGGCGATCCGTGGCTTCACACTCGACGCCGCCTTCGCGGCCTTCGGGGAACAGTCACGCGGAACCATCGAGCCGGGCAAGATTGCCGACTTCACGATCGTCGAGGGCGATCTGTTCGCGATGCCCTCGAGCGAACTGGATGACGCACGAGTTCTCTACACGGTCGTCGGCGGCGAGATCGTTCACCAGGTGAAGTAGCGCGCCTACGCCTCAAAGTCTTCGAAATGCGTCAGGGCGCGGAAGTCCTGGAACCGCTCATGGATCTCATTGAGAGAGATCTCGCGGAGACGGTCGAGAGAGAACTTCTCGACGGTGAACGAAGCGAGCACGCTGCCGAAGATGATCGCGCGCCGAAGCTCCCGATCGTGAATCTCGCGTCGCGAGGTGAGATAGCCGAGGAAGCCGCCAGCGAAGGTGTCGCCCGCGCCGGTCGGGTCGAAGACGTTCTCGAGCGGATAGGCGGGTGCCGCAAAGATCGCTTCTTTCGTGATCATCAGTACGCCATACTCGCCGCGCTTCACGACTAGAGTCTGCGGCCCGAGTTCGAGGATCTCCCGGCAGGCCTTGACCAGGTTCGCCTCGTTGGTGAACTGCCGAACCTCCGCCTCGTTGAAGATCGCCAGATCGACTTTTCTCAGCACACGCTCGAGTGCCTCGTGCTTCGAAGTGATCCAGTAATTCATCGTGTCGAGCGCGACGAGACGCGGGCTGTCTGCCTGCTTCAACACCTCCAGCTGCAGTTCCGGATCGATGTTGGCCAGAAACAGCACATCGGCTTTCCGTTGATGCTCGTCCAGCTTCGGCGCGAACCCTGCGAAGACGTTCAGCTGTGTGTCGCGCGTCTTCGCCACATTCAGGTCGTAACCGTATTCGCCGGCCCAGAAGAATGTCTTCTCACCTGAGACCCGCTGCAATCCGCTGAGATCGATATTGCGACCGCGGAACACGGCCTCCTCCTCGTCGCCGAAATCGTCACCGACGACGGCGACCAGGTCGACGTGGGTGAAGAACGAAGCGGCGACTGAAAAATAGGTGGCGGATCCGCCAAGGCATCGCTCCGCCTTTCCAAACGGGGTCTCGATGCTGTCGAAAGCCACACTGCCTACGACGAGGATGGGCATTCAGGAGTCCTTTCAGCGGCCAGAGTCTAGAGATACTTCCCGATGATCGCGGCCAGATCGTCTTTCACCTTCGGGGGAATGGCATCGCGGTCGGTGATGAGTGCGAATTGCAGTGCGTTGAGACATGCACAATTGCGCGGGCGGGCCGCAACGCGCGAGATCGAGAGTCTCAAAATGCGCTGTGCCATCGCGGCGTTCTTACGGAGGTAGCCGAGGATCTGATCGACGTTCACATCGTCGTGATGGGGATGCCAGCAGTCGTAGTCGGTGACCAGCGCCATCGTGGCGTAACAGATCTCTGCCTCGCGCGCGAGCTTCGCCTCGGTCAGGTTGGTCATGCCGATGACGTCGACTCCCCATGTCCGATAAAGATTCGATTCGGCGCGTGTAGAGAACTGCGGACCTTCCATGCAGAGGTAGGTGCCACCCGCGTGAACACGCGGCTCGTCGGTAGTCGTGTCGTCCGCATGCTTCGCTCCCGCCTCGAGAGCGGCCTCGTGCATCAGGAAGGAAGCGCTGGCGCAGATCGGGTCGCCGAACGCGACGTGCGCCACCAGCCCGTTGCCGAAGAAGGTGTCGATCCGGTGGCGTGTCCGGTCGATGAACTGGTGAGGGAGGACGATATCGGTGGGGCGATATTCTTCCTTCATCGAGCCGACCGCGCTGGCCGACAGGATCGTGTGCACGCCGAGCTGCTTG
The DNA here is from genome assembly GCA_036385045.1 of Thermoanaerobaculia bacterium. Classification (GTDB taxonomy): domain Bacteria; phylum Acidobacteriota; class Thermoanaerobaculia; order Gp7-AA8; family Gp7-AA8; genus QHVT01. The sequence goes on from DASVLC010000359.1 coordinate 6,627, forward strand.
AGCCCGTAGATATTGGCGCGGTAATTCAGCTCGCTCGGGGTCAGACGGTGACCGCGCCCGTGGCGTGCCAGAAAGGCAACGCCCGTTCCGTCAATCTGACCTACGACGTAGGAATCGGAGGGTGCACCGAACGGCGTGTCCACCGAGCGTTCGTAGAGAACTTCCAGACCTTCCATCTCGTAGAGGCCGGATCCGCCGATGATGCCGATCTGAATGTCCATGATCGAAGTCTATTCGAGGTTGAGAAGCCCTAGCGATTCGGGTGATAGCTTTGAACGGCTTCCTCGATCGCTACTCCCACGCGGATCGCGAGATCGACCGCGGCAAGGCCGTCCTCCGCGGAGACGATCGGCCGTGTACGGTCGCGCACACACTTGAGGAACGCCTCGTTCTCGGCGCGGAGAGGTTCTTTCTTCGCGACGGCGATATCGAACGGACGCAGCGTGCGAAGCCCATCGTCGTCAACGAGACGATAACCCCGCGCCTCCTGTTCCTTGGTATCGACCGAAATGTAGAAATCGCTACCGAAGAACCGCTGCTTTCTGATTCGCTCCTGCGAGACGCGGCTCGCCGTCAGGTTGGCAACCGCGCCATTCTCGAGCTCCAGCCTGACATTGGTGATGTCCACCTTCTCGGTCAGGACCGGAACCCCGACCGCGCGGATCTCGACGACTTTCTGGCGCAGCAGCGAGACGACCAGATTGAGGTCGTGAATCATCAGATCCAGCAGGACGTCGACATCGAGTGAGCGGGGGACGAACACGCCGAGCCGCTGAGATTCGAAATAACGGGTTCCACGGACCAGGTCGGCGATCGCGGCGATCGCCGGGTTATAGCGCTCGACGTGACCAACCTGCACGATCCGCTCCGTCTTCGCGGCGATCTCGACGAGCGCCTGAGCCTCTTCGACCGTTGCTGTGACCGGCTTCTCGATGAGGACATCGCAGCCGCTTTCGAGCAGCTGTTTCGATATCTCGAAATGAGACGTCGTTGGCGTGGCCACGATCGCGCAGTCGAGCTCTTTCGAGATCGCATCGACCGTCGAAAACCGCTTCAGCTTCAGCGCCTCGCCGACTTCCGTCGCAACCTTGTCATCCGGCTCGACGAAACCGACGACGTCTATGCCCGGGATCTCGGTGAGCACGCGTGCATGCAGCCGTCCCAGGTACCCGGTCCCGATGACTCCGGCGCGAATGGTCATGTTGCTCCTGTCTCGAAGGAGATGCAGCGTCAGCGGATGAATCCGCGCGTCGACGCCTTGACGAAGTCGACGAAATACTGCGCCTCCGGGTAAGAGCCCTGATCGGACTCGATCTTCGCGAGCGCATCCTGAAGCTTGAGCTTCGCCCGTACCAGCGTTCTGTAGGCGCGCTGCAACGCCTCGATCGTTTCGCGCGAAAACCCCTTCCGTTCGAGGCCGATCGTGTTGATCCCGTAAGTCTTCGCCGGCCGGTTGCCGACGGTCTTCACGAAGGGAATCACGTCCTGCGTAGCGATCGTCCCACCGCCGATGAACGCGTAGCGGCCGACTCGGCAGAACTGATGAACCGCCGAGAACGCGCCGATCGTCGCGAAATCTCCGACATCGACGTGTCCCGCCAGCGTCGCATTGTTCGCGAAGATCGTCTGGTTACCGACATGGCAGTCGTGCGCCACGTGCGCGTAGGCCATAAAGAAGTTGTGTGAGCCGATGGTCGTCAGCCCTCCCCCTCCAACCGTTCCGCGATTCACCGTGACGAACTCGCGGAAGACGTTATCGTCGCCGATGACCAGCTCGGTCGGCTCGCCGCCGTACTTCAGATCCTGCGGCTCGGTGCCGATCGAAGCCTGCCCGACGAAACGGTTTCTCTCACCGATCCGCGTCGGTCCCTCGATCCGGACGTGCGGTCCGACGATCGTACCGGCTCCGAGCGTCACGTGCGGCCCGATGATCGCGTAGGGGCCGATCACAACGTCGGGAGCGAGAATTGCGTCGCTGCTGACAACAGCGGATTTGGCTATCGACATCATTCACTCCGGACGGTCGGTCACGATACTGAGCATCTCGGCTTCGGCGACGACCGCGCCTCCGACCTTCGCCACGCCGCGAATCCGTGCGGTGCTCGCCCTGCGCTGAAGTACATCACACTCCATGATGAGCTGGTCGCCGGGAACGACCGGCTTGCGGAACCGCGCTTTATCCACTCCGCCGAACAGGAAGAGCTTGCGGTCTCGATCCTCCATGTTTCTGAGAAACAGCACGGCGCCACACTGGGCCATCGCCTCGACGATGAGGACTCCCGGCATCACCGGTGCTCCGGGAAAGTGTCCTTGAAAGAACTGCTCGTTCGCCGATACGTTCTTCAGCCCGACGATCCGCTTGTCGTCCTCGATCTCCAGTATCCGGTCAATCAGCAGCATCGGGTAACGATGCGGCAGCAGCTTCATGATCTCGTTGATAGTCAACATCTCATCCTCCGTCGCTGGTCCCGCCCGCGGGCGACGGCTTCGGCCCGGTGCGCTTTCCGAGTTTTCTCAACTGTGCCTCGCGTCGTGCGAACTGCCGAAATGGCACCGCAGGAATACCCATGACTTTCGTATCGTCGGGTACGTCTTCGAGCACCGCACTCTTCGCTGCAACCTGCACGCGGCTGCCGATCTTGAGATGGCCGGCAAACCCTGACTGTCCCGCCACCGCGACATAGTCGCCAAGCTCGGTAGAGCCTGCGATACCCACCTGCGAGACGAGAAAGCAGTGCTTGCCAACCTTCACGTTATGGCCGATCTGCACGAGGTTGTCGATCTTGGTCCCCTCACCGATCACCGTCTCGCCGAGCGCGGCGCGATCGATGGTCGTTCCGGCGCCGACCTCGACATCGTCTTCGATTCTGACGATCCCGATCTGCGGGATCTTGTGATGACGGCCACCTTCGGTTGCAAAACCGTAACCGTCCGAGCCGATTACAGCACCGCTGTGAATGATGCATCGGCTCCCAATGATAGAGCCGCAGTAAACGGAGACCTGGGGGTAGATGATCGTCTGCTCACCGATCACGGATCCGGCCTCGATCGTCACGTTGGGATAAATCACCGTTCCTGCGCCGATCCGGACATCGTCTCCGATCGTGGTGAATGCGCCGATCACCACCCCGTCGCCAAGCTGCGCGGAAGGGGAAAT
>DASVLC010000360.1:0-33871 GCA_036385045.1 Thermoanaerobaculia bacterium
CCGAGGAACTCCGAGGAACTCCGAGGGACCGAGGAACTTTGCGGCACTCCGAGGAACCGCGGCACCGCCTCCTGCGGTACGCTTTCCTCATCATGGGAACGAAGCTGACGCTCACGCTCGCGACGCCGATCACCACTCTTGCCCTGATCGGGGGAGGAGAGTTCTCGTTCGGGGAGACTCGTGAGATCGATGAGCTCCTCGTTCGCCGGATGCCGGAGCACCGTCGAACCGTCGCTTTCCTTCCGACCGCTTCGGGATCGGCCGAGTACGCCATCCACTTCGGAAACTACCTTCGAACGGTTGACGCCTCGCTTGAAGTGATCAACGTCCCGGTCTACCGCGGGCGCGATGCGCGGCGCCAGAAGAATCTCGACACCATCGCCGCGGCCGGAATGGTCTATCTCGGTGGCGGCGTCACGAGCCAGCTCCTCTCGACGATTCGTGACTCGCCTACAGAGACAGCGATGCGCGATGCCGCGGTCGGCGGCGCGGTAATCGTGGCCATCGGAGCCGCGGCCGCATGTTTCGGCTCCATTGCACGCGACGCCCGTGACAGTTCAGCCCTCACCGCACTCGGCTGGTTGACTGAGACCGCGATCGAGCCCGGATTCGATCCCGCCGACGACACCGGCCTGCGCCGCCTGATGTCGGTCCCGGAGATCCAGCTCGGCCTCGGCATTCCGGCGAGTACCGCGATCGTGATCGATCAGGCTGGGGAAGCGGAGATTGCCGGAACAGGCCAGATCGCGGCGTTCCGGAGGCAGTGACGGAAGTCCGCGCGCAGTACCCCGAGGAACTCCGAGGAACCGAGGAACTCCGAGGAACTGCCTCCCGAGGAACCGCCTCCCAGGGAACTGCCACTCTGTGGCGAGAGCTTTGCAGCGCTCGGTTGGCCTGTCGGAGGCGCAGTGATCAACACAATGGAACATTCTGAAGCGACAGAGACTGTCATCACGGAGACTGAACTGGTTCGACTGTTCAGCGTCCTCTCTCACGATTTGAAATCTCCCATTTTCGCCGTCGACGGGTTCAGTGACCTTCTCCTTTCCGATTACTCCGACAAGCTCGACGAGGACGGACAGGATTTCCTGAGACGCATCCGCTCCAGCGCCCAGCAGATGAAACGGGTGCTGGACGAGATGTCTCACGTGGTGAAATTGCTCTCCCGGCCCGACAGCAGGAAGCCGACGCCTCTCCGCGAAGTGGTCGAGGAGGTCATCCTCAAGTACAACTTCCAGATCGAAGAAGGGGGCGTACGGGTGGATCTCCCGGACGAGATGCCGGTGGCTGACGTAGACCCCGAGAAGATCCGCGAGACGATCGGGATTCTCATCGCCAACGCGTTGTTTTTCACTGACCGGGACAAGGGAGAGCGCGTCATTGCCATTGAGTGCACCTCGGACGATGGACAGACACGTTTCTGCATTCGCGACAACGGCATCGGAATCGACCCGCGCTACGTCTCACAGATCTTCGAGCTGGGAGGAATGAGTAAGCTCGACAAGCAGCGCGGCGGCGGGCCTGGGTACGGGCTTTATCTCGCGAAGCGCCTGGTCGAGAGCCACGGCGGACAGTTGACCGTGGAGTCGGTTCCAGGCGAAGGCAGCACGTTCTGCTTTACTCTGCGGTGAGTCCGCTGGCGATCGCCGCCTGAGCCGATCGCTTCGCCGCTGCCACATCCGCCGCCCGCGCAAGCAAATCGTGATCGAGATCCTCGGGTAGCGGGCTCTCTCCCGGCAGCGCGATGATTCGAAACTCCACGTAGCGATCACGGGCGCGGTCGACTCCCAGCTTCCGCGCCGCCGCCTGAGAAAGATCAATCGCGAATTTTTTCGCGTAGGGCCCGCGATCATTAACCCTCATCCGCAACGTCCGTCCTGTTGCACGGGCCTTCACCTCGATCCAGGTGCCGAGAGGGAGAGTCAGGTGAGCGGCCGAGTCCTTGCGGTTGCGGAAAATCTCACCGTTGGCCGTCTTGCGCCCGTCAAAAAACGACGAGTAGTAGCTCGCAAGTCCTGCCGTCCGGTGCCTCCGTCCGGCGTCGGTGTAGCGAAGGATGCGCGAGAAGAGCTGCTCGATCTCCGCATCCGCAGAGTGAAACGAGGGACGCGGGTACGCGGACTCCCCGCAAATCGGGCCCGTTGAAAGCTCGAGAACCGTCCAATCGAAGGGCTGTGCGCCAGCAGCCATGGGGTTCGACAAGACGGCGGCAACGGTTGCCATGAGCAGCAGTGATCGCATCAGCAGCGATTCTACGCCGGTTTCATTCCACCGCCTCCAGAGGAGGCGAAGTCTACATTAAGTTATTCCTGTTCAATAGTTTAGAGATGGCTCCCACCTTGCAAATAATCAGCGGCAGGAGGGATTGAACGATGCCGGAGCTGAAGACGAAACGGCCGTATCAGGAACGATTTCTTGACAACTTCGACCGCGCACAGCTGCGGCGTCATGTGGAGGCGGTTCCCCGAAAGCGTTTTGCCAGGCTGAAGAAGAAATACGCGACCATCGCGCTGGGAGCGACCCTGGCGGTAGGTGGTATTGGAACGCCTCTGGCGTTGGTCCAGCAGAGGACAGAATCTGTCCAGGAAGAGAGACAGCGGCAGGATGAAGTTCCGCTGAGCCGGGCTCTTGCGGGAGATATCCGTGCTGCTCACTCTATCGCACGTCAGGTAGCGGGCGGGGTCGAGGCGGCAACCGGTGTGGGCTCCCAGCTCGAGACGATCGCGGAAGCACCGCAGAGGCTGGCTCTGGTCACTGAGCAGGTTCGCGAGGATTTCTTCAAAACCGAAGTTCCGTTCGGGTCGATCATTTATCGTGAGGCCGTCAAGAACGACATTCGCCCGGAGCTCGTAGCGGCAGTGGTCGAAGCGGAATCGCAGTTCAAGCCGGCAGCGCGTTCGGGTGCAGGCGCCGTCGGTCTGATGCAGCTGGTGCCGCGAACAGGCAAATGGATGGGAGCGAAGGATCTGACGAACCCGGTGCAGAACATTACGGCTGGGACGAAGTACCTGCGTTATCTGAGTGACCGCTTCGACGGAAACGAAACAAAAATTCTCGCCGCCTACAACGCGGGTGAGGGCAACGTCCAACGCTTCGGCGGAGTGCCTCCCTTCAAGGAGACGCAGAATTACCTAGTAAAGGTGCGCAACTACGAGAAGGAGTATCACTCACGCGTCGAAAGCCGAGTGGTTGATGCGACTGTCGGCGGCGGGAACGTGATGGCCACGCGTTAATCGCTGTAGCTGTGGTTCAATATTCGTGTGTCTCGGATCCGGATCATCATCGGCTTGATCGTTTTCGGCATTGCGGTCCCGCTGATGCTTTTCCGGCTTCTCGACCTGCACTCCGCCTCGGAGCTGTTCACGATCGCGGCAGTGACCTTCCTCGCTTGGGGCCTCTCGGATCTCCTCTCGAAGATCCTGGAACGGCCGCGACTCGAGGACCGCACCCCCGGGCGTGCCATTCGGGAGGATCTCGAGCGGCGGGCGAACGATCAATGACAGGATCGAATCAGACCCAGTCTCCCATCCTCTCGAGCAACTGATCGATCGTAAGCAGTTGCTCGCTCCCGTCCGACTCCCTCCGAAAGACCGCGTGGTACCAGCCCTTCATTCCCACGGGCGTCCAGGTATCGTGGCCCATCCGGAGCTTCCCCCCCGAAACGAGTTTGAGGAAGACCTGCTCGTAGGCGGAACGGGTCAGGCGACGATCGGGGAACGGAACGGCAAAGCTTCGCTTTCTCCGGTCTGAACGTTTCCGGCGTTCACTGGCTCGCCCATTTCCCTGTCTGGAACGGTCGAGCAGTGATACACCCCGCCGGTCGAGGTACTGCGACGGCCTTTTCGGCATCAACTTGCCAGGTCGGTCGGAGCGACGCCGCGACAGTAACGCCTTCGGTATGCGCCGCGACGTCGCCCCGCGCAACGGTAAGGCTGCGGCGGCCCTGCCCTTGGCTCCCGCCTCTACGGCGGCTGCACGAGCCCTGGGCAGACTCGCAGCTACGGTGGCCATCTCCGATTCCTGTTTGTCACGCTCCTTCTGCCGCTCGACGACGAACTGATCGATGGACTGCGGATTCCACTCACGCAGCGGCTCGAGGAAACCGATCTCGGTCTCGTAGTTCTTCAGCTCGTGGATCACCATGCCCCACCGGCATAGCCGCCCCACATCCTCGTAAGCGGCCGGGCGGTCGACAAGTTCGAGCAACGAGGGTGCGCGCCCTTCGAGAACCGCGAAGAGCAGCCTGAAGCTGAAAGGATCGGAATACCGGCGGATCGATCTTCTGAAGAACCAGGCGCAGGAGAGTGCGATCTCACGCAATGAGAGCTTCTCACCCGTTTGCGTCGTCCATTTCGCGGTATTGACGTCACACGTGTACGGACTCTCGGGATAGTGAAAGTCCTTCGTCAGCCAGCCCTTGCGTGTCGTGTGCTTCCCCGGAGTCACCCCGGCGATCACCGGAATCGGAAGCTCATCCAGCAACCCTATCTCGTAAGAAGGCCAGCTGATCACGTCCCGCACGATGCCGACGATCAGCGTCGCCGTAGCGATCATCAGACCCGGGTCGGGAGTGAAATCGACTGTGATCTCGATCCTGTTTCCCCGCGGTCTCACCCCTACACCGGTGGATCGTCTGTTCGCTCCCACAACCATGACCGGAACGGGCAGGATATGGGCGAGCAGCAGCGCCAGCGCCCTGAGATTCCGCCTTCTGCTCTGTTGCGAGCGAGGGATCTCGTACGAGATGTTGTAGTGAGTGCTGTAAGCCTTCAGCCGGACCGTATGATCGTTTTTCTTACCCCAGTTCGTCAGCTGATCCCTTACGAAGCCGATCTGCTCCCAGAGGTTTCTGACCATCCTGGCGGTACAGGCCGAATCCAGCTCGATGACCGGGGTTACGACTTCGATGACCCCGCGGTCGAAGTACACCGCGCCGCCCGTCGGTAGCTGGAGCGAAGATTTCTCCCTCTTCAGCAGGGGGCGGTCGATGAACGCCGAGGGGTGCTTCCAGTAGGGCTCCGGGTTGATCTCTTCTTCGTCTACCCAGACGTTGAACTCCGACTCCATGCCGATGGCCGGCATCTGGAGCCAGGTGCGCCGACTTCGCAGAATCTCGCTGACGAGCTCGTCTTTATGTGATGCGGAAGGCATGCTTCTCCGGATGGGACACCTGAACTGCGACCTGATCAAAGCAAACGGCACGCCTGCTGAGTGACACCTGGCAATCAGCGGTGAGGCCCTCACGATGAACGGTGATGTTCGAACCGTCAGAGCGTGAGCGGTGATCGGGAGGCGGTGCCTCCCTCTGGCCTCCGCGTTACCGAGTACAAGCTTGCGAGGCCCCTCGCATGCCCGCCCACACGCCCGCTCGGGGTGACGTCTGGCGAGGGATCGGCCGTGGGAGCACCCACTCGGGCTACAGTTCTTTCCTTCTCGATGCTCTGACTGTCTGAGGTGATCGGGAGGCGGGGCATCCCTCTGGCCTCCGCGTTACGGAGTACAAGCTTGCGAGGCCCCTCGCATGCCCGCCCACACGCCCGCTCGGGGTGACGTCTGGCGAGGGATCGTCCGTGGGAGCTACCCCTCGGGAGGCGGTGCATCCCTCTGGCTCCGCGTTACCGAGTACAAGCTTGCGAGGCCCCTCGCATGCCCGCCCACACGCCCGCTCGGGGTGACGTCTGGCGAGGGATCGGCCGTGGGAGCCCCGACTCAGCTCGAAGGCGCCGTGGTCCGGCGATCCCCGGCCCGGCGGTCCTCGAAGGCAAAGCGTGGCCGGCTCTCCTGCGGCTGCTCCATCCTGTCGTCGCTGATCTCACGAGGGGTGAGCACGATGTAGCCGAGGTCGAAGTGGATGTGATCATCGGCATGCTCGGAATCATGACCATATGGCAGAACCCGGATGTCGTCGCTGACGTCCTCGGCCACCTGGTTGTAACGGGAGATGGTTTCGCTCGTCTTGAGTATCGAGTTTCCGATCCGGAAGATATCTGCCGCGGTGCCCCACATGTGAGGAGACGCATTCATCGACAGCTTGTGAGTGGGTGAGCGGTACCCTCCATTCACGGCTACATGGACGGAAGCACCACACGCTGCCCGAAACTGCTCGAGATAGAACGCGAGGACGCGGACTGCACACGGGATGTAGCGGGGATAATCAAGCAGTCTCGGCGCCTCTTTGATATCGATCAGATTGAACTCGTTGAGCGAGAAATGAGGAGAGAGTCTCGTCTGCTGTGCGAGCTCGTGGGAAGAGATCTCGTAGAAGTAACGAGGCAGGCGATGGCGGCGGCCCTGCGCGTCACGCAGCATCTCTCCTGGCTTGAGGATCGTCCTGAGCTCGTCGTCGAGATCGAAAGCGTCGACGACCTTCAGCCCCTGCTCCTGCTCGGCCGACTCACTCATACACACTTCCTGCGAGCGTGTTGTAGACGTCCCGTGAGAGATCGGCCACCGCCGTTCCCCGTCCCTGCTCCGGAGCAAACTGGGTGAGGATGACCAGGACGTACGGCTTGCGGTCCTCCAGATAGACGATCCCCGCGTCGTGATGGACAGTAGAGATGTTGCCGGTCTTGTGTGCCACCCGCGCGGCTTTCGGCAAGCCTGCAGGGATGCCGCTCCGATATTGCTGGCCGAGCAGAATCTCGAGCATTTCGTCGCTGGAACTCTTTGTCCCTACCCTCTCCTCGGCAATGAGGCGCAACAGTTTCAGCAGCCCATTCGCCGTCACTTCGTTGTTGAGACCGGCGTTGAATGCCGGCTGATCTTCGACTCCCCGTAGTACTTTCACACCATCAATCCCAAGTTCGTCCAGCGCCTGGTGGATTGTGGGGATTCCGACGACGTCGACGAGCAGGTTCGTCGCAAGGTTGCTCGACCTGGTGATCATCCAGTAGCAGAGCTCCCGCACGCTTAGCGTCCTGCCGAGGTGCCCGTACACTTCGGGATCCGCGTCGCGCCCGAGATCGAGCATGTAGGGTTCACGATTGACGATACTCGTGAAACGGTTTCGGATGTGGACCGGTGAATCAAGTGCGATCTCTTCTCGCTCCACCTGTCGGAACACCCCGAGAAGGACGGCCAGCTTCATCGTCGACGCCGCGTGAAAGTAATGGTCCGCGTTGTACGACCACTGGATCGTCGTTTCGGCGTCGTAGAACGCAATCCCGAGATTCTCCAGTTCGTGTTGCTGCTTGATTTTCAAAACGTTCCGGTAGAGAGAGACCTCTGCCGCGGCGACCGAATCGCCCGGCGGAGGAACGGGAAGCCGCTCTTCGCGCTTTTTCGCATTCGCAGCCATTGTCGGTATCTTACTGAAACCTCAAGCATCTTCGTGCAAGTGATGCGCCGCGCGAAGGTCGTCAGCGTCCGTTCTGCTGCAGCCAGCGCCCGATCCGCTCGACACCGGCGCCGATCTCGCCGGGCGTTGCGGCGAACGAGATGCGGATGAAGCCCTGGCCACGCGTACCGAAGGCCACCCCGGGAATCGTCAGCACGGCCGCGTCAGTGGCGAGCGTGCGCGCGAAGCCCGAGGTCTCACATGCAGGCACGGGAGTGAAGGCGTAGAACGCACCTGCAGGCGGGGAGATGGCGATTCCGAGCTCGTGCTCGATCGCGTGAAGCGCCGCCTCACGCTGAACGCCGAACTGCGAGCGCACCGAAGCGAGCCATCCCTCATTCCACTCGACGTCTCCCAGAATCTGCTCAGCCAGCGCCTGCGAAAAAACCGAGGCACAGGTTGCGATGTACTGATGCGCCGTCACGATCGGTTTCATGACGTCGACACGGGCGTGAATCCATCCGATTCGCAGTCCGGTCATACCGTGGCTTTTCGACAACCCATTGAGGACGACGACGTTGTCGCCGAGACCGAGCATCGATGCGGGCGGCTCGTCGTACCAGATCTCGCGATACACCTCGTCGCTGACCACCAGAATCCCGGTCGAAGCAATGGCTTCGAGCACCTCTTTCGGAACGACCGCTCCGAGAGGATTGGATGGTGAGTTCACAACGATCAGCTTCGTTTTGTCCGTAATCTTTTCAGTCAGATCCGCGAAGTCGATCTCCCAGCCGGGGGGTTCGAGGTCATACGTGACCGGGACCGCTCCGGACATCCGGGCGAGCGTTCCATAAGAGAGGAAGCCCGGGTTGGGGATGAGAACTTCATCACCCGGGTCGACGTAGGCGGTAAACACCGCGAACAGCGCTTCCTGCGTGCCCGCGGTTACACAAACCTCACTTCTGGGATCGAAGCCGGTTCCTTCGCAGAGTCTACGTCGCAACGAGAGGGACCCGGCATTCGGTGAGTAACGCCAGCTCGCCGTGCTCGCCTGGCTTGCCATCTCACGCAGCCGCTCGTCGGGTTCGACGTTCGGCTCTCCGATGCCGAGATTAATCGAAAGCGGCGTTGCCAGAGAGTTGATCTGCCGAATGAGCGACAGCTCGATCGAGTCGAGCCTCGTCGCCGGCGTCGCGACCCTTCGCGGCGACACCTGAGGTTCTCGCTCTCGTTTCCGCGTCGACATGGTGGCGCTGGCTCGCTACCTCAGAGCTTCTTCGAGCGCTGTGGCCGAGTCGGTCTTGTCATCCCGGTACTTGACGATCAGCGGCGTCGCAATCTTCAGCCCGTGCTCCGCGGCAAAACTACCCTTCAGAGGTCGCGCTCCGGGAACGACAACCGCACCGAATGGAATCTCGAGAGGATGGTCTGCCGTCCGCCGATAGATCTGTCCGCGGACGGTGTCGTATACCGGAGTCGACGCCGTCAGCACCACGCCCGCACCGATGACTGCACGCGAACGGACGATCGTCCCTTCGTAGATTCCGGTGTTCCCACCGACGATCACATCGTCCTCGATCACGACCGGTACCTGTCCGATCGGCTCGAGAACCCCACCGATCTGAGCTCCCGCCGAAAGATGCACACGCTTCCCGATTTGCGCGCACGAGCCGACCAGCGCATGCGAATCAATCATCGTCTCGTCGTCAACGAACGCTCCGACGTTGACATAGGCGGGAGGCATGATCACGACACCCTTCCCGAGGTAGGCGCCTCGGCGGATCGCTGTGCCGCCCGGGACGATCCGGATGCCGTCCTGCACGCGGAAACGCCGAGCCGGAATCGTGTCTTTGTCGACGAAGGAGAGGGAGCCGGAAGCGAATTCCGCGAGCACACCAAAGCGGAATGCGGCGAGAATCCCCTCCTTTACCCACGGTTGCGCGTGCCAGATTCCGTCTTCATCGCGTACCGCCGCACGGATGGCACCCTTCTCCATCTCGGTGAAGAGAAGGCCGATGGTCTTGAGTGCCTCGGTCCGGTCCGCATGGCCGAGAGCGGTGACTCTATCTTCGATCGTCAGCATTTCGTGCCCCAGTCTATTCGCAGGCGGTCAGCCTCGCGGTGTCAGCCCACACTCCCGGATGATCTCCACGAGACGGCCACGAGTCCCCTCGGTCAGAGGAGCCAGCGGCGGCCGCAGCGTGTCGGTCTCGAGAATGCCCAGCATCTTCATCACGGCCTTTGCAGGCGCCGGATTCGACTCGAGAAAGTTTCCCGTCAGCAGCGGAAGCAGTCGATTCTGAATTGCCACGTCGCGGTCGTCGACCATTTGTCTCATCAGGCGCGGCACTTCGTTACTGGCAACGGAAATTACGCCGTCGGCACCCACAGCCAGAAGAGGCAGCGTCCATGCGTCGTCCCCACTGAGGACGAGGAATCCTTCCGGTCGATCCCTCAGGATCGAAAGGATCTGCTCGAGGTTCGCAGAGGCCTCTTTCACTCCGATGATGTTCGGGATTTCCTTCGCCAATCGAAGCGTCGTTTCGGCCGTCATGTTCAATCCGGTGCGTCCGGGGACGTTGTAGAGGATGATCGGGAAGCCGGCCTTCTTCTTCTCGGCTGCCTCCGCCTGCGCGCCAAAATGAAGCCGCAGTCCAGCAGGCGAAGGCTTGTTGTAGTACGGGGTGATGCTCAGAATCCCGTCGGCGCCGAGGTCGATCGCCTGTTCAGCGAGCTCGATCGCGCGCGGAGTCGAGTTGCTTCCGGCACCGGCCAGAACGGGGACACGGCCGTTTGCGGCACGGACAGTCAGCTCAACCACCCTTCGGTGCTCATCGGCGGTCAACGCCGGATTCTCGCCGGTCGTCCCGCACGGTACGAGAAAGTTGATCCCTTCCTCGATCTGCCACTGAACGAGGCGCGTAATGCCATTTTCGTCGACCGATCCGTTGGTGTTGAAAGGGGTGACGAGCGCGGTTCCCACTCCACGAAACATCGATCTGCTCCTGAATGCCCCTGCTGTCATGTCGTTAGCACTCACGCTCCGATGATCTCGTCGAAGCGGAAGAGTCCCTTCAGTTTGCCCATCCGCTCCGCGGCGAATACCGCGCCACGTGCGAATCCCTCACGCCCTCTGGCGCGGTGCGAGATCTCGACCAGGTCGTCTGGCGAGTCCAAAAACAACGTATGAAGTCCAAAGTCGGCCCCGACTCTCGACGCCACGATCGGCGGCTCGAGTTTGCCTCCGCTGCCTGCGCTCACCTCGGACGCGATCCTCAACGCGGTGCCGCTCGGCGCGTCCTTCTTCTGCGCATGATGTCGCTCTTCCATTCCCGCGGCGTATTGCGGAAATCGCGAGAACAGCTCCCCTGCACGACGGGCCAGCGCAAACATCGCATTCGCACCGGGCGAGAAATTGGCGGCGTAGACGCAGGCGATTCCCGCCTCGTCGACCCTTTGCCTCAACTCGTCGAGGCGATCGTTCCAGCCAGTGGTACCGATCACCAAAGAGGTTTTCTCGCTGCATGCGAGTCCAACCACGCGATCGAAGGCGCTCGCGTGCGAGAAGTCGATGAGAACTTCCGCATCAGCGAGAGGTCCGTTCCGTTCGGAGTCCAGAATTGCGGCGATCTCGTGGCCGCTTTCCCGTGCGACCTTCTCGATGGCCTGTCCCATCCTGCCGTAACCGTGGATCGCGATTCTCATGGTGCTCCTGCCGACCCGGCCGCAACCAGCGGATCGGTCGCCGACTCGAACAACGCTCGATGAATCGACACCACCGCCTGATCCGCGTTGTCGTCGTCGACGACGAGGCTGAGATTCAGACCCGATCTGCCGAGCGACATCATCTTGATCGGGAGCCCTCGCACCGCTTCGAAAACCTGGGCTCCAACTTTCGTATCGGTCATCAGGTTCTTACCAACCACGGCGACGATGCACTGGTCGTCGATCAACTCCACCGCTGCGATCTCGCGGAGCCTGCTCTCGAGTTCTTCCATGTCGTGCTTCTCATCGACGGTCACGGACACCGAGACTTCGGAAGTCGCGATCAGATCGACCGAAATCCTCAACTGCTCGAACACCGAGAACAGCCTCGCCAGAAAGCCGTGCGCTCCGAGCATCTTGTTCGAGGTCACGTGCACGATCGTGACCCCTTTCTTTCTCGCGATCGACCGTGGCCCGGATGAGGGCTCCGCGCCTGCCCGCGTGATCAAAGTGCCGGGCGAGTCTGGATTGTGCGTGTTGAGGACGCGGATCGGGATATCGGCTGCAATCGCCGGCTCCAGAGTCCGGGGATGAAGCTTCGCGCCGAACCATGCGAGCTCCGCTGCCTCGGCGAACGACAGCAGATCGATGACCCGCGCCGAGGGAACCAGTCGAGGGTCGCACGTCAGCAGTCCATCGACGTCGGTCCAGATCTGCACCTCTTCGGCAGAGATCGCCGCGCCGACGATGGCCGCGCTGTAGTCCGAACCGTTCCGGCCGAGAGTAGTCGTTGCTCCCTGCCGCGTACGTCCGATGAATCCGCCCATCACAGGAATTCGCTTCCGCTCGAGCAGCGGTAGAAGGACCCGCGCTGCCGCCTCTCGTGTGAGGTCCATGTCAGGGGTGGCACCTCCGAAGCGATCATCCGTCCAGATGACTTCCTCGGAGTGGACGTGCGTTGCTGGCAGCGCCCGCATCATCATCGTGTAGGCAAACAGGACGGATGAAAGCTTCTCACCGGTCGCCATTACCTTGTCGCGGGCGCGCGGAGTGATCTCACCCAGCAGCGCGATCCCTCGCAGAATCGTCTGAATCTCTTCGATCTGCCGGTCGAGTTGGCGAATGAACGCTTCCAGAAAATCGGATTTCTGCTGAACGAGCCGCAGCGCCACGTCCTCATGGCGCTGCCGAACCGCTGCGATGATGGAGGAGACTTTCTCCTGGTCCTGAGCACACGCCGCCTCACTGGCGGCGACCAGCTCGTTCGTGACACCTGCCAGCGCCGATACGACAACGACCGGCTGCAGATCGTGCCGCTGCGCCACGATCTCGATCGCCCTCGCGACCTTCTCGGCGTCGCCGACCGATGTGCCTCCGAATTTGATGACCAGCATGTCTCGAGTCAGCTCTCGATATTCAAGTCAACTCGCGGGTTACGCATCAGATGACGCCGCGAGCCTTCAACAGTTCAGCGTTCAGAATGGCGGCGCCTGCAGCACCGCGGATCGTGTTGTGGACGAGCGCTACCAGACGGATATCGAGGATCGGACAGCTTCGCAGCCGTCCGACCGAGACCGCCATCCCCCCTTCACGATCACGATCCAGTCGCGGTTGAGGACGATCGGGCCGGTCGATGTAGTGCAGGGGATGTGTCGGCGCGGAGGGGAGTTTTCGCCCCTGCGGTTCACCGCTGAACGATTCGATCGCGGCACGTACGCCGTCCAGCGACGCCTGGTTTCTCAGCTTCGCCGAGATCGTCATCAGATGGCCGTCGATGGTCGGGACTCGATTCACCTGAGCGGAGATCGTGAGCTCTGCGTCGGAAAAGCGGCCGTCGGCCCAGGTTCCGAGAATTTTCCGCGGCTCGCTTTCGATCTTCTCCTCCTCGCCTCCTCCGATGTAAGGAATGACATTGTCGAGAATCGAGTACGAGGCGACGCCGGAATAGCCGGCACCGGAGATCGCCTGCATCGTCGTCACGTGGACTGCCTCGATGCCGAAGGCGCGCTCGAGGGGAGCCAGCGCCATTGCGAGGCCGACGACCGAACAATTCGGATTCGTCACAATGAAGCCCTTCCGACGTTTTCGCTGCAGTTCGATCGCTGCCAGATGGTCCGCATTCACTTCGGGGACCAGGAGGGGGACGTCCGCATCCATTCTGTGATTCTTCGAGTTGGAGATCACCGCACAGCCGCGGCTGGCGTATTCATCCTCCGCTTCTCCCGCCACGGAAGAGTCGAGGCCCGAGAAGACCAGAGGAGACTCGAGGTCTGCGCCAAGCGGCTTGATCGTCAGACCGGCGGCGTGATCCGGCATCAGCGTTTCGAGCCGCCAGTCGGCCGCGTCGTGATACGTCCGGCCGGCACTTCTTTCCGATGCAACGAGCTCGTGAAGACGGAACCAGGGGTGATACTCGAGGAGTTGAATGAATCGCTGACCGACCGAGCCGGTTGCGCCGAGGATTGCCACTGCGATACGGCCTTCCTGATTGCCCTTCTTGTCGTTCTCGTTCTGCCGATCGGTGTAAATGGCCGTCATGGTCGGGTTCCCTTGCAAGAGTGATTCTATGTGGTGCGGATGAATTTCGCGGGGATGAGGCCCACAGACCATAATCGGGACGATGACCCGATACATCCCGCTGCTATTCGTACTCTTTTCCTGCTGGGGTGGAGGAAGCGGCGAAGCGCTCGTGATCGGAGCGAAAAGTGACCTCGACTCCCGAATCCTCGGCGAGCGGGTTGCCACGCATCTCGAGACCGAAGGATGCCGGGTCGAGCGACGTTTCGATCTGGGCGATGCCAAAGCCGCCGATGCCGTCCTGGTGGCGGGGACGATCGACGCCTACGTCGAGTCCCAGCGGGTTGCGCTCCTCGAAATCCTCGGCCAGCCCGATCCTCAGACCAACAGGATCGAGACCGTTCTTCGCCCCCTCTATGTCAATCGGGGCCTCTTCTGGTCTCCACCCCTCGGCGAAGGCGACCTGGCGGTGGTCTATCGCCGCGACATCGATGGCAAATGCAGAGAGGCCTCGCGAGCGTTGATGCGAGTCGCATACATCGTGGACGAGGCGTCGATGAAGGCACTCCGCCGGTCGGCTACGACGGGCGAAACGCGGTAAGGCGGAAGGCGCCAGAAGGCGACTATCATCCTTCCGTGTCATTCCAGGCGATCGATGACTGCCCACCCATCTCTGTCGAAGAGGCGCAGACAAAGGTACTGGCAGAGGTCACCCCTCTCGGCGTCGAGCGGGTGCCGCTGCTCGAGGCGGATGGTCGAGTCCTGCGCGAGGATCTCTTTGCGCCTGCCGATATGCCGCCATCCGACAACAGTGCGATGGACGGATACGCTGTGCGTGCCGCGGACATCCGCACCGCCACCGAAGAGGCACCGGTCGAACTTCGCGTGATCGGCGACGTTCCCGCCGGCCGGCCCGCCGATCGCACTATCGAGCCAGGAACGGCCATACGCATCATGACGGGGGGCTGGGTTCCCGCGGGAGCCGACACGGTCGTCCAGGTCGAGCTGACCGCCGCATCGGAGAAGGGAGTGGCGATCCAGCAGGCGGTCACGGCTGGAACGAATATCCGGCGCAGGGGGGAGGATGTTCGCAGCGGAGAACTGCTCGTGGCATCCGGAACCCGAATCTCTGCCGCCGAGCTGGCCACGCTGGCCGCATGTGGACGAACAGAGGTTCCAGTGAGTCAGCGGCCCGTCGTCGCGATCATGTCGACGGGCGACGAACTCGTCGAGCCTGGCGAGGCCGCCCCGCCGGGAGCGATCGTCAACAGTAACGCTCACCTTCTGGCAGCGCTCGTGAGGGAACTTGGAGGGATACCCAGAATGCTCGGGATCGTTCCCGACTCACGAGAAGCTACGATTGAAGCGTTCGAGCATGCGATGGAGTCTGACTTCGTACTCTCCTCCGGCGGCGTGTCCGTCGGGGCGTACGACTACGTGAAAGAGGCACTCCAGGCCGTCGGCGCAGAGACGAGGTTCTGGCGGGTAGCCATGAAGCCGGGCAAGCCTTTTCTGCTCGCACGTCGGGGTACAGCGCTGTGCTTCGGTCTGCCGGGGAATCCCGTCTCCTGTTTCGTCACCTTCCATCTCTTCGTCGGTCCAGCACTGCGTAAAGCCTTTGGAGAGAGCGGTTCTCTGGTTCCGGCGCCGGTACGGGTCAGAGTCGATTCGCAGTTGCGTCCGGCGCCGGGCAGGCGGACTTACTATCGAGTGCGGGTATTCATCCGAGACGGTGAACTGGTTGGGGAGCCGCTGCCCTCACAGAGCTCCGGTGCACTGACGTCCATGCTGGGCGCAAACGGACTTGCGATCGTCGACTCGGATGTCAGACCAGCCGGCGATGGAAAAGTGCCCGTGATCCTCCTCGGCCAGCCTGCTCAGTCGATCTTCTTCACGTCGGTCAGCCAGTAGGCGCGATCCGTGACATGAAGCCGGGCTTCGACGCGGCTGTTGTCCGGCGGCAACGAGTCGACAGAAGCTCCTCGCACAGAGAAGTCCATCTTCATTGCGGACATGAACCCCGGGATCTCTTCGTGATCGAGGAAGATCGTACTGGCTGTGGCATTACGCGACAAGATCGTGCCGCGGACGTCATAGAGGCGCTCACCCGGCTCGCTCAACGGCTTCGGTTCTTCAGCCGAGCAGCCGGCGATTGCGAAAAGAATCAGGAGAGAGACCACGCCTTGAAACCGCATGACCCGATTATAAGCAGGTGATTCATCGCCGGTGCCGCGATGCGTCGCGATTGTGAGAACCGCCCCCAGAGAATCTCCGCTAACGCTCACCGTTGAGGTAATCGATCGTGACCTGAGTCATGGCCAGGACGCCGAGCCGGAGTCCGTCCTCGTCCACATAGAAGAGAGGTGAGTGGTTCGATGGCGCATCCGCCTCAGCCTGATCCGGCGGTCTGGTGCCGAGCCAGAAGAAGAGGCCGGGAACTTTCTGCTGAAAGAACGAAAAGTCCTCGGCGCCCAGGACCGCATTTACGAGGCGCACGTTTCCGGCTCCCGCGGCCTTCCGGAGCGAGGGAAGCGTCTGCTCGGTGAGTGTGACGTCGTTGTAGGTAATCGGATAGCCGGGATCGATCGTCACCGCGGCCGTGGCACCGGCACTGGCTGCAATGCTCTCTGCAGTACGGCGGATTCTGTGGTGCAGATCGTCACGCATCTCCGCGTCGAGCGCGCGGATCGTTCCGATCATCTCCACTTCGTCCGGAATGATGTTGCTCCTCACTCCACCGTGAATCGCGCCCACCGTCACGATCGAGGGAGCGAGCGTCGAGTCCAGTTGCCGGCTGGGAATCGTCTGCAGTCCGAGGACGATCTGCGCCGCGACGACGATCGGATCGACGCCCAGCCATGGATAAGCGCCATGAGTCTGACGGCCGTGCACGACGATTCGGAACGAATCGACGGCGGCCATCATCCCTTCAGGCTTGTAGGCGATCGTTCCGACTGGAAAGCGCGAGGTGACGTGAAGCCCGAAAATCGCATCGACCTTCGGGTTCTCCAGGACTCCCTCCCGGACCATCAGGCCGGCGCCCCCTTCCTCACCTTCGGGCGCTCCTTCCTCGGCCGGCTGGAAGATGAACTTCACGGTTCCGGAAAGCTCTTCGCGCATCCCTGCCAGCACCTCGGCCGCTCCCAGAAGAATCGCGACGTGAGCGTCGTGACCGCAGGCATGCATCACTCCGACATCCTGGCCGTTGTACGTCGTTCTGACTTTCGATGCGAAAGGCAGATCCACCTGCTCGCTGACCGGAAGTGCGTCCATGTCGGCTCGTAACGCGACGACCCTCCCTGGTCTGCCTCCCTCGAGGAGTGCCACAACCCCTGTGTGTGCAACGTTTGTCTGCACCGCGAGACCGAGGGAACGAAGCCTGTCGGCGACCAGCTTCGCAGTGCGGAGTTCACGGTTGCCGAGCTCAGGATGCTGATGGATGTCGCGCCGGATAGCGATCACGTCGCTCTCGACCTTTCGCACCGCATCGTCGAGGCGCGCATCGAGAGCCGGGTCGGCAGAAGCAGTCGACATTGTTACCTCCATCAAAATCACCAACAGCCAGTGGACGGGCATGCGCCATTCTATCTGAGCGTGCAGACAGCCGGTGCCGCTCCCAACTTCGTCCAGAACTCTGCCCGATGTCACCCCGAGCGGGCGGGTGGGCAGGCATGCGAGGGGCCTCGCAAGCTGCGTACTCCGTAACGCCAGAGGCAGAGCGAGTGCGGCTACTTCGCCTTTCGTACTCTGGAAGATCGACACGCCACGAAAAGAACTCTCTCTGAACTGGTGGGTGCTCTACCCGCTGTCGCTCGAGTTTCTTCTCAGACGAATCGCGCACGCTGGAAAGCGGCGGCTGCGGCCGCCGCACTTCCAAAGCTGCGCGCGACGTCATGAGCGCTGAGTTGAGGCCTTCAGTGACTCGGCGCGCGCGATCAGTTCGTCAAACCACTCGACGAAATTGGTCTCGTTCTCAGTAGCCGCCAGCGCGCGTGTACGCGAAGCCATCTCCAGGAACTGCTCGAGGAACTGGCGGAGGTCATCGGAACATCCGAGGAGTAGCAGTGTGGGCGCCTGGTTCTCGATTGTCTGGAAAGCCTGTAGAGCCTGCGCGTACTCGGCGCTAAAGTAGTCGAATACCGCACGAGGGTCGTCTGAGTCACGAAGGGTCATGGCATCAATCGGCCTCGTCCATTGCGGCTTTACTGCCAGAAAATCAGCGTAAGCGGGAGCCGGTGGGGCTAGAATTCCTACACCCAAGCATAAGGAGCCCCAGGTGCCGACTCGTCGCACGTGTAATCTTCTCATCCTCCCGTTCGCCCTCCTGCTGCTCGGGGCGACACAAGGCCGGCCTGACGCAATCCCGGCTGCAGGCGAAACGATCGAGGTGTCGATCATCAACGTCGACGTCGTCGTGACCGACAAAGCCGGCAACCGCGTCCGCGGGCTGACCAGCGACGACTTCGAGCTTCTCGAGAACGGGAAGAAGAAGGCGATCTCGAACTTTGCGGAGTACTCCTCCGGTGTGGAGAGCGGCGTGGTCGCGGAAGAGGGAGAGGCCGAGGCGGAACGCCGGACCATCGTCGTCTTTGTGGAGCGGTTTCATCTGCCTTTGTCCCAGTCTAAGCCGCTGATGGCGGCGATCAAGCAGATGCTGCGGGATGTAGTTCGCCCCGGAGACGCCGTGTCGGTGATTGCCTGGGATGGCGAGATCGATACGCTGGTTGAATACACCGACGACCTCGAGCCGGTCGAGGCAGCTCTCGATCTGGTCGGCACGGCCGCCGCGACCGTCTCGTTCGACCTGAGAGGACGGCTGCGCGACGACGTGGAGGCGATGCGTCTTTACCAGCTCGAGCTCGCCGAGATGTTGCGACGCTACGAGATTGAGACCGTCACCCTCATGCCGCCGGAGCGCGCAGGCGATGCAACGGTCAGTCTTCAGGCCCATCGTGCGCTTGGAGAGATGAAGCGGAAGATTGCCGCGGTCAACGCCGTGATCCACACGATGGCCGGTGGACGAGGCAAGAAGATGCTGCTTCTCGCCACGAACAGGTTGTCGGAGTACGCAGGTGCGGAGTACGGCTTCGGCGGGGGGGAAGGACGGCTGACCCCGGAGTTCAAACGGGACTTCGACGCAAAACCGCTCATCCGCACGATGATCGACAATGCGAATGCGAGCGGAGTGACGATTTATCCGCTCTATCCCGCCGGGCTGGCCTATACCACTCTCGACGCGGCGCGAGACTCGGTCCCCGACGGAGTTTCCGACAACCTCGCCCTGATGAATGAGACGGTCATGTTGCGTGACGTGGCCCTTCGTACCGGCGGCGCGGCTGCGTGGCATACCTCCGAAGTCGTGAAGCTGATGCCACGAATTCGCGACGATGTCACCGACTACTATTCACTCGCATATCGCATCGAGACGAAGAGAGAGGACCGGGCACGCAACATCGATGTGAAGCCAAAGAACAGCGCCTATACGGTCCGTGCGCGTCGCCAGTTCGTCGAGCGCTCCGATGAATCGCAGATGAAGGATCGCGTAGTGGCAATGCTTTTCCACGACGTCGAGACTCCTCAGTTCCCGATCACCGCACAGCTCGGAGAGCGGCAGAGTGGCAAACGTCCCGAAGTCCTGCCACTCAAAGTTCAGATTCCGATCCGGCACCTGACGCTGCTCCCTCAGGACGGAAAGCACGTCGGCTCATTCTCGGTGTTCGTTGCAAGCAGAGGTGACGCCAGCACCTCAGCGGTGGTTGCGAAGGAAACGCAGAACTTCGACATCGCCGAATCGGATCTCGAGCGGGCGATGTCCGGCCACTTCACTTACAACTTCGACCTTCAGGTCGACCGGAACACCGACCGGCTTGCGATCGGCGTAGTCGACGAGCTGTCGCGAACGTTCAGCCTGTTGCGACTCGACGTCAAAAGAGAAGAGATCGCACGCAAGTAGTTCTGCCCCTGACAGGCTCGTACTCGAGATGGCCGCGCTCCGCCGCCGCCTTACTTCCTCGCTTTCCGACGCCAGTTCGAGATCGCTACGGCGTTCGGCGATTCGACCTCGGGGAGGGCGTTGACGAGGAAGCGGCCGTCAGGGGCTACGTCGAAGGGGTGGATCAGGGGGCGGCCGGTGATCGGGAAAAGGGGAGTGGTGACGCCGATGGTCAGGTCGGCGCCGGCCGGCTCGATCGCGACGGCGTTAAGGCGGCTCGCCGTGTCGATGTAGTAGAGCTCGCGTCCGTCGGGCGACCAGCGCGGATGGGTGCCGCCGCTCGAGGAGATTTGCCATTTCTCGTCGAACTTCGCGGCGGAGCGGACGAAGATCTCGAAGCGGCCGTTCTGATCGCTCATGTAAGCGATCCATGTTCCGTCGGGCGAGTAGGTCGGAAACACTTCGGCACTCGAGCCGTCGGTCAGGATCTCGACTCTGCCCGAGCCGTGGAGCGGGATTCTCACGATACGGCCACGGCGGTCGTCGGCGAGCAGGTGGCTGCCGTCGGGCGCGATCGTCCGCACGACGGGAAACTCCGTATTCTCTGCGATGACCGTCTCGCCGCCGCCGGTGACACGGCGCGCCAGGACCTGCCCGGTCCCTTCGCGCGAGGCATCGAAGTAGACGGTCGACGAGTCGGGCGAAAACACGCCGGTGCCGGCCCACGCATTGTCGATGGCGAAGCGCCCCCGCGTGTTCCGCTTCAGATCCGCAACCCAGATCTGGCGGTGCGGGTCGCCGACTGGAAGGATCAGCTTCTCACCATCGGGCGACAGTTTGTGGTCCCAGTACGAACCAGGTTCACCGACGACGCCGAGGATCTTTCCGCTCCGGTCGTACCAGGTCAGCGCCGAAAGCATCGTCACCTGTCCGGTGTGATAGACGAGCAGGCCCTCCTCACTGACGGTGAATGCGCTGCGCCAGATGCCGGAGTCGAAGAGGACGTTATTGGCAACCACAATCGGCTCGCCCCTCAGCTGGCCCGCATCGGAGATCGGCTGCGCCATCAGAGTCGATCCACGGGTGAAGAAGAGATGCCCGTCGACGTAGAACGCGTTCGACGCCGATGTCATCAGTAGCCGCGCGTCGCCGCCCTCGAGCGACCCGAGATAGATGCCGTTGTCGCGGCCGCTCGCATCCTGATGGTTCGCGGCGAAGTAGACGAAGTGCTTTCCGTCGCCAAGAAACGCCGGCCAGCGGTGAGTCGTGTGCTTCGCGATGTCCAGCTTCGTCACGATCTGCGGCGTGCCGCCGTTCGCAGCCACGCGATGAATGGCGTTGCTGGTATCGGGAGCGAAGAGGATCGTTCCATCCGCGCTCCACGCGCCGCCACGCGCACTCGGCGCCGGGCAGATCTTCTGCGGCGCGCTGATCGTGTCGGTGCGCTGCAGTTGTCCGAGCGCGAAGAAGCCGACGTTCCTGCTGTCGGGCGACCAGAAGGGATAGCTGCCGTTCTGTGTTCCCGCGATCGGCTTCGACTCCCCGGTCGCGGTCGTACGGAGCCACAGCTGCGTCGTGCCCGCGCCGGTGGCGGAGAAGACTGCCTTCGTGCCGTCAGGAGAGACCACGATGGCGCCCGCCTCGTCGCCGACGGCGTTGAAGCGCGTTTCCTGCGGCGGCATGACATCCCAGACGAAGTCACGACGCGCATCGCGCGACGCTTGCGCATACAGCCAGCCGGCGAGGGCCGCGGTCAAAGCGAACAACGCCGCAAGCGACCAGGCCAGCCGCTCGCGCGAGCGTTTTCGTGCGACCAGAGGCGCCGCCACGCCCGCCTGCGACCCCGCCTCCCCGATCCACCGCAACTGCTCGGCGATGTCGTGCGCGCTCTGCCAGCGGTCGTCGGGATGTTTCGACATGCAGCGGTTCACCGTGTGCTCGAACCCCGGCGGCGTGAGAGGCTGAATCGACGCCAGCGGCTTCGGATCCTGCGAAACGATCGCCGCGATCAGTGAGGTCTTCGTGCTGCCCTGAAATGCGCGAACGCCGGTGGCCATCTCGTAGAGCACGGCGCCGAGGGCGAAGATGTCGGTGCGGGCATCGGCTTCCTCTCCCTCGAGCTGCTCGGGAGCCATGTACTGGAAGGTGCCGAGAATCGTTCCTTCCTGCGTGAGCGGCTTGTGCTGCGTCGCCCCATCGGCGGCGACGTCGACCTGTGCGCTTTTGGCGAGTCCGAAGTCGAGGAGCTTCGCTCCCGAGCGGGTGATCATGATGTTGCCCGGCTTGAGATCGCGATGGACGATGCCGGCGCGGTGCGCGCGGTCGAGCGCTTCGGCAATCTGCGCCCCATACCGGAAGACCTCGCTGAGAGGCAGCGGTCCGCGCTCGAGCCGCTCGGCGAGCGATTCGCCCTCGAGCAGTTCCATGACCAGGTAGCTCTCGTCACCCTCCTGACCGACGTCGTGCAGGGTGCAGATGTTCGGGTGGTTGAGCTGTGAGATCGCTTTCGCCTCACGCTCGAAGCGAAGCCGGAACTGCACGTTCTGCGCGAGATCGGCCGGCAGGATCTTGATGGCTACCGGGCGATCGAGCCGCGTGTCCCGCGCCTTGAAGACCTCGCCCATGCCGCCAGCGCCGATGCGCGAGACGAGCTCGTAGGGGCCGAGACGGCTGCCGGTGGAACGATCCATTGAGATGTGGCGCGATTATACGGCTCTCGCACCCGTCTCTTTCCCGCGCTTCAGTCGAGTTCCGGGTGTCCCCACGGCGTCGGAGGAAGAGGAACCGGATTCGTGAGATCGAACTCGACCTGGAAAAGGCGGCCATGGCCGGGCCGGGCAAGCTCGTACAGGAATCGCTTTCCAGGCTCGATCTCCATCGCCCAGACGTTCACGACGGAAGCGGTCAGCCCCTCACGCCCGAACAGGTCGATGGAGTCCTGGTCGACGGGGAACTCCTGCCGAACTTCAGTTCCTGCGGCCGCGGTGTCGCCGCCATACATCGTGACCGCGTCGTCTGTCCCATCCTCGTGGCGATGGTCGTGTTTGAGCCGCAGCCCTGACTCTGTACGCGTGAGCACCCAGGTGCGACTGTGATCGTCGCCCACATGAAACGGAACCTTGATCTCCCGCTCGCCGCACTCGCGCACGTGCATGACCAGCGTCTTGTTGGCGAACGGATCATCGTCGTTGGGGGGCTCGTTCGCGACGATTCTGCCTTCGAACGCCTGACCGCAATGCTCTGCGATCCGGGCGAGGAATGCGTCCGCCGGGATGGACTCCGATTGCGTCACGCCGGCGGAACTGGCGGGCGCGGGTTGCGGGTCTGCTTCCTTGCTGCAGCCGCCCAGAAGCAGCGCGGTTGACAGCACGGTGGCAAACAGTCCGGTGGCAACATTCAGCTTGATCATGGGACAACCGTACCGCGGCGGAGGGGTCGCAGGCAACGCCGGGACCCGCTCGTGCCTCAAATCAGGCGCCGGCCAGCGCTGGCCTGCTCCCCTTCGCGGGGAGCAGGCCGCAGCTTATCTCTCAGGTCTGCCAGAAGCCTGCGCCAGAATACGTACCCTCGCGCATCTCCAGATCAGGCCGACCGACTGCACGTCGGCCTAATCGAGCTTGATCGACTTCTTCGTCTTGTCGCGGCGTGACTTTTCTTTCGCCTGGTATTCCTGCAGGCAGTCGTCCTGGTCGACCATGGCGCAGCCGAGGTATTCGCTGATCTCCATGATCATCGCGCGGATCGCCTTGCCGGTCGGGGTATTCTCATACTTGCCGAGATTGCCGCCGAAACCGCCCCGATAGAGCCCCACATTCACGCCACCGCTGCTGGCGCGAGCTTCGATCGTTCGTGTGTACGCGATCTCGCCGGTCGTGGTGTCGACCACGCGCAGGTCGACTGCGATGTAGGCTTCTTCTTTCTTACCGCCGACACTCACTCCGCGGAAGCTCACGCCACCGCCGGTACCTGCCGTCTTGGTATCGAACGCGGTGACGGTTGCATAGACGAGATACTGGGCCCCTGTGAGCTTCCCGATCTTCGCGCCCGTGGCTTTGTTCATGCGTCCCGAGGCCGCGAGATCCTGCTCGTCGAGAACTCCCTCGAGCTTCGAGCGCTCGACTACCTTGAACTGGCCGGTTCCAGCGAGTTCGTTGGTCAGCATTCCCGACAGGTCGCGGCCAACGTCGGAGTACCACCAGGAGGCGTTCGTGTCGTTCGTGAACTCGGCGACTCCGAGAGACGGTTTGGACGCGGCAAACAGAGCCGTACTGGCGAGCATAAGAAGAACCGCTGAGACAATCCTTAGTTTCATGCTTTCCCTCGTGTTGTATTGGTGATCGGTTAGTTTACGTCAGACTCGCCGGAATGGCCGTGATCCTGCTCACGGCGAGGTCAATGAGGCAGCAGACGTTTTTCGACCCGGAATCGATTCACGCCGGCGCGGATCTCGTCACCGGCCGTCACCCTGGTGTTGCTCGCCGGCAGTGTGTTCAGGAACGTTCCGTTGCGGCTGCCGAGGTCGCGAACTCGTATGGTGCCGTCCTCGGCGCGGTTCACCTCGAAATGGCGACGCGAGAGGAACTCGTCAGGGACGCGTACGTGTCCTTCCCGGCCGACCGTAAGGCCACCGGGCGGGATCTCGAACTCCTGCCCGGCGAGCGTCCCCTCCATGCAGATCAGCACGAAACGAGTTTCCGCGGAGGGGACAGGGGAAGGTTGGCTCCCGAGGTCAAGCGGGCGGGTATCGAACGGTCCCGCGAGCAGGGATTCGTCGGCGAGAGAGAGCGGCTCGACGGCCGTTCCCCCCGTCTCGACCGGTTCGATGCTGATCAGCGCCGCTCCGGCACGCAGGATGTGGACTCCCTCACCGATCGCCGCTTCCGAGATCCTGTTGCCGTCGAGAAATGTCCCCATGTGCGAGTCGGCATCTCGCAGGATGAGCGAATCGCCCTGCAGCGAAATCGAACAGTGACGAATGGACAACTCCGCCTCGTCGAGCTGCACATGCGCCGATTTCCGTCCGATCCAGAGCGGGTGCTCGCTGAGCGTGAAGACCGCGTCGATCGCCTGCCTGCTGTCGCGGGCGATGACACGGATCGATCGGGAACCCCTGACGGGAGCCGACGCGGCAGGCGGGGCGGAAGGGGCGGACTCCCGCGGCTCCTCAGTGCGATAAGGCGCCATATCGATCTTGCGGATCTGATCTGCATTGACGAGCCCCGCCAGCACCGCGGCCTTGCTCCCCGAGAGCCACTCTCCGCAGTCGCACGTAGCAATCGAGTTCGCAAGCCGAACGGCGATCACGCCAGGCACGTCGTACGCCTGGCTGCACTTCGGGCAGCGAATCAGCGGCATGGAGAAATGATAGCAGCGTCAATCCCGGACGCAGGTCGTTCCTGCCCTCTTTCCCAGTTCTATCCCACGCGTCGTGTTTCGACTGATAAACTTCTCACGGTCCTATGCCGATCGACGACAGGAATGAGGCTGTGCGCGCCGGACTGCGTGCGAAGCTGGTCATTGCGTTTGCCGTACTCGCAGTGCTGGTCGCCCTGCTCCTGCTTTTCATCCAGCAATCACTCGTTCGACGGGCGCTCATGCGTCAGATGGTCGAACAGGGGACCGCAATCGCCCGCACGATCCAGGCGACCGCCGACTACTACGTCATCTTCGGACTGACCGATGACCTGAAGAACATCGCCACCGACATCGGGCGAACGCCATCGGTGACCTACGCCGAGTTCCTCGACGCCAACGGAAAGGTGCTCGCCGCAACCGCAGCGGTCCAGCCAGCGCCTCTCACGACACGGCCGCTCGTGCGCGAAGACGGCGAGTCGCTGGGTGAGGGCCTGCACGTCTACACCGTGCCGTTCTTCGAGGAGCGTGCCCAGGCCGCGACACCGGGAGCGAAACCGAAAGGTTTCTTCAGACTGGTCATGAACGAGTCGAGGGCCGAGAGCGCGCTGTCCGAACTGAGGGGATGGAACAGCATGGTCACCGTGCTGGTACTGCTTCTAGCCAGCGCACTGGCATGGTTCGCCTCACGCCTTATCGTCCGGCCGATTCTGGCGCTCGTGAACACGGCGCGGCAGATTGCCAAGGGTGATCTGACACAGCGCGCGGAGGTGGGCTCGGCTGACGAGATCGGCAGTCTCGCCACCGCCTTCAACCTCATGGCCGAGAATCTCGAGCGAACCGTGAAGAGCCTCGCGCAGGCCCAGTCGAAGCTCAAGTCCGTCGTCGAGGTCGTCGACAGCCGGTCACGCACCGTAATCGCCCGAGTCGACGAACAGCGCTCGGTGATCGATGAGGCATACGACTCGATCGATCAGCTGAACAGCGGGGTCCGGAAGATCACCGACAACGTGGAGGCACTCTCGGCATCGTCGGAAGAGACGTCGTCCTCGATGCTCGAAATGGTCGCCTCGATGGAAGAGGTCAGCCGGCATACGGATACGCTCTGGGGATCGGTCGAAGACACCGCCTCGGCGACGAATCAGATGGTCTCGTCGATCAGCGAAGTCGATCAGAACGTCATCTACCTTTCGAGCTTCGTCACCGATACCTCATCATCGATGGTGGAGATGAGCGCCTCGATCGCCGAGGTCGAGGGGAATGCGGCTCGATCCTACGACCTGGCTCTCGCCGTGGCGGATGCGGCCGAATCGGGAATGAAGGCGGTCCGCGAGACGATCGAGGGGATGGAGCAGATCCGGCAGTCGGTCGTCGAGGCTAACGCCGTGGTCTCGCGACTCGGCGATCGTTCGGTTGCCATCGGCAAGATTCTGAACGTCATCGACGATGTGGCGGAGCAGACGAACCTGCTGGCGCTCAATGCGGCTATTCTGGCTGCACAGGCAGGCGAGTACGGGAAGGGGTTCTCGGTAGTCGCCGCCGAGATCCGCGAGCTCTCCGAACGAACCGCTTCGTCCACTCGGGACATCTCGAACCTGATTCGGGCCGTGCAGACCGAAGTCGAGAACGCCCTCCGGGCTACGTCGGCCGGCTCCTCCCTGGTGGAGAACGGCGTCGAGCTGACGCATCAGGCGGGCAAGGCCCTCAACAGGATTCTCGACTCGGCGAGCAACGCCTCGAGCATGGGCAAAGAGATTGCCAACGCGACCCGGGAGCAGGCGGTCGGCAGCGAAACCGTCACCCGCGCCGTCGACAGGCTGCAGTCGATGGTCGGCCAGATCACCTCAGCCACCCGTCAGCAGGCGCAGGGGTCGGACCACATCCTCCGTGCTGTCGAATCGATGCGCGAGGTGACCAGGTACGTGAGACAGGCGATGATCGAGCAGAAGTCCGGCTCGTCAATGATCTCGAACGCCGCGGAACGGATGATCGAGATGATTCACGAGATCTTTCAGGTGGCGGCGAGCCAGGCATCCGAAAGCGACAAGATCGTCGCGACGATGCGGCTCGTGCGCGCGATCGCGGACGGCAACCGCGGCACGGCCGCGGAGATGAGCGACGCAATCAACCTGTTGAATGATGCGATTCGAAGCCTTGACGACGAGGTCCGCAAGTTCAGAGTGCGTGGTTAAGCGTCTCAGACGCCGGACAGCTCGAGGCTCGACGACGTTGACGACCGGGTAACGATACGAGTGCGAGAGACCATGCCAGACGCCACCGAACTGCGCCTCATCACCTTCCGCGTCGGTCCCGAAACGTTCGTCCTCGACATCATGGCCGTTCGCCAGATCGTCCCTTACAGCGGCTCGACATCGGTTCCGAACGCTCCTTCATTCATTGAGGGAATCATCGTCCTCAGACAGGATGTGATTCCGATCGTCGATCTGATGGAACGGCTCTACCCGGCGATCGAAACCCGTGCCGAGTTGCCACTCGTGCTCATCACCGACACGTCGGCTGGCATCATCGGATTCAAGGTCGACGAGGTCCGGCGCATCGTCACGGTCTCGACCGACGCCTTCCTCCCTCCCCCAGCGATCGTACGTGGAATCCGAGGAGAGCTTCTCGTCGGCGTCATCCCGTCGGGCGACGAAGTTCTGCTGCTGATCGACGTCGAAAGCATTCTGACGGTCGATGAACAACAGGCGCTTCTGAACGCCGATCTGCGGAAACCGGAGGAAGTTCCGGCTCCCCAGCGCTGATCAATCACCGTCGCTCTCGTCGCGCGGTTGATCGCTTCGAATGTCGTTCCGGAACCCCCAGGGACAGTGCCTGCATCCTGATTCGCAGCAGTAGCCCCGAGCTCGCAGGTAGCGCTCCGTGAAGACGATGAAGGGTCCGTCCCGATAAAAGTCGACCCCTTCCTCGAGATCACTTCCCGTATCCCTCATCAATGCGCAGATTCCTTCGGCATCCAGTCGCCCGGTTCCATCGTTTATAGTCCGCCAGGTGTTCAGCCGAAGCCGTCTCTTACAACTCACTGAGGCGATGAAACAGAAGCGCGTGGTCGTCTACGGCGACATCGTAGCCGACCGCTTCATCTACGGAACACCGAAGCGGATCTCGCGCGAGGCTCCTGTGCTGATCCTTCGTCAGTATCGCGACGACATCCTGCCGGGAGGCGCCGGAAACGCCATCAACAACATCTTCGCTCTCGGCGGAGTCCCGATCCCGATTTCTGCCGTCGGGGCCGACGCGGCCGGAGAGACACTTCTGAACGCGATGCAGGTTCGGAAGATCGGCTGTGACGGCATCTTCCGCACTTCGGGGTACCAGACACCCATGAAAGTTCGAATCCTCGGAGGAATGCCACACTCGAGCCGTCAGCAGATCGTTCGCTACGACATCGAGGAGCATTTCACGATGTCGAACGACCAGTCAGCCCGGTTCGCCGAGCTCCTCGGCAGCGCGATGAAGGACTGCGATGCCGCGCTCGTGAGCGATTACGGGTATGGCGTCGTCGAACCGACACTCGTCTCGACGCTCACGGCCGAGTCCCATGGAAAGCCGGTGACGCTCGACTCTCGTTACCGCCTGCTCGAGTTTCCCGGCGTGACCGCCGCGACGCCAAACGAGGAAGAAGCAGCCGCGGCGGCCGGGACCTCTATCTGGAACAGCGACGACACCGCCGTCGCGGAGGTCGCCAGAACGATTCAGCGTTCCCTCTCGTCAGACGCGATCCTGATCACTCGTGGAAGCCGCGGGATGGCGCTCCTCGAGCGTGACGCGCACGAGCCTCTACTGCTTCCGGTCTACGGTACCGACCAGGTGGCCGACGTTACCGGTGCCGGTGACACGGTCATCGCCACATTCACCCTGTCACTGGCAGCCGGCTCCTCATTCGTCGAAGCTGCCAGGCTGGCAAATTATGCGGGCGGAATCGTCGTGATGAAGATGGGCACCGCCACGGTCTCGAATGAAGAACTGCGTCACGCGATCGAGCGCGACGAGGAGCTGAACGACTAGACTGCTTTCATCGACATGCCGAACAACGCACGCATCCTTCCGCGGCAGGCACTACTCGACGCAGTCGCTCGCGACCGCGAGGCCGGCCGGAAGATCGCCTTCGCAAATGGCTGCTTCGACGTGCTGCACGTGGGGCACATCCGTTACCTGCAGGCAGCTGCCGTCGTGGCGGACGTGCTGATCGTCGGCGTCAACGGCGATGAATCGGTCCGCCAGTTGAAGGGTGAGGGTCGCCCGGTCATGCCTGAGAACGAGAGAGCCGAGATCCTCGCGGCGATTCGCGGAGTCTCTTACGTGACGCTGTTCCATGAACCGAGCCCTGCAGCACTCCTCGAGGCCCTGCGCCCCGATTTTCACTGCAAAGGGACCGACTACACCCCGGACTCGGTTCCCGAAGCCGCTATCGTGAAAGCTCACGGCGGACAGGTACTCATCGTCGGTGACCCGAAGGACCATTCCACGAGCGCGACGCTGGCCAGGATGAAGACTCCCTCACGATGAATCCGGCGCTGCTACACGCGCCACTTCCCGGAGAGTCCGAATGACACGACTTCTGGTTTTGCGTCTCTCGGCGCTGGGCGATGTGATCCACACGATCCCGGCCGTCGTGGCGCTTCGCGACGCGTTTCCGCGCGGGATGATCAGCTGGGCCGTCGAGGCGCCGTATTGCGAGCTCGTAGAGATCGTCGCCGGAGTCGAGGCGATCCCGGTATCGATGAAGAAGTGGGGTCTCTCGCCGATCTCTTCACGGAGCGCGATCATCGACACCTGGTATTCGCTACGCCGCGCGGGGGTGTCGGTCGATTTTCAGGGTCTGCTCAAGTCGGCAATGCTCGGCTGGCTCTCCGGAGCAAGCGTGCGTTTCGGGTTGCACCGCGACGTGATCCGGGAGAAGGCTGCACTGGCGTTCCTGACGAGGCCTGTCGCGGTTGATCCTAGGCGTCACGTCGTTGAGCAGAACCTGGAGCTCGCCTTCAATGTCCTTCACGGCGCGACTCCCGGCACGCCGAACTGGAATGCCTTCCCGGAGCCGACGAACGCGTTGCGCGAGCTCGAGGGAGCGATCGTGCTCCTTCCTGGTGCGGGAAAACGGAACAAGATCTGGCCGCCTGAACGCTTCGGGGAACTGGCGCGGCGTATTGGTGCACGTGCCGTGGTGGCGTGGGGTCCTCCCGACCGGCTTCTGGCCGAGGCGACCGGAGCACCTCTGGCGCCGCCTACGAATCTGCGCGAGCTCGCCTGGTTGCTGCGCCACGCCAGGGTCGTGGTCGGAGGTGACACCGGCCCGCTTCATCTCGCTGCAGCGCTCGGCACGAAGGTTGTAGGCCTGTACGGGCCGACGAACCCCCGCCGAACGGGACCGTACGGACAGCTCGACCGCTGTATTGAACGTTACAGCACGACGAAATTGATGAATTCGATTTCTGTTGAAGACGTCATGACCCTTCTCGGAAGAGTGGCTTCAGAGTGAACCTGATTCTCAGCACAGTCCTCGTGGCCATGGCTGCCGCCACCTCTCCGGCCCCGCAGCCCTTCGGCGAGGGGGAGACACTCGACTACACACTCTCCTGGATGCGCATGACGGGCGGCACCGCACGAATGACCATCTCCCCTTTGCCCGGCGATCCAGCGCGCTTTCGCATCACGTCGGTCGCGCGCTCGAGCCCCGGTTTCTCGCGGATTTACAAGGTGCGCGATGAGATCGAGACGACCGTCGCACAGACCGACTTTTCCACGGTTCGCTATGTCAAGAAGCTGAATGAGCGAGAGAGAGCGAGAGAGGAAACCACAGTCATCGAAGGTGGGGTGGCGACGCGCGTGCGGAAGGGCGTGACGACGAAGCTCGAGGTTCCCCGTCCGATTTTCGATCCGATCTCGGTCATCTACTACCTCAGAACGCTCGATCTTTCGGTTGGGAAGGTTCATGACCTGACGCTCTTCGATGGAAAGATCTACAGGCTCAGAGCCCACGTCGTGCGCCGGGAGACCATCCAGACTCCGGCAGGCAGGTTTGCCACCGTCATGGTCGAACCGGAGATGCTGGGCGACGGAGAAGCTCGTGAAGAGCGTCTGTTCGTCTGGTATACGGACGATGAACGGCGGATTCCCGTCCGTATCCGCACCGAGATCAAGGTCGGCGCGGTCACCGCGTCCCTCAGCCGCATCTCCACAGGCGTCGAGTCGACCGAGCCGTCCCCTCTGCGCTGAGTCCTCATGAGTACGGTTCCTACGTTAAAATAACCAGATCGGGCTGGCGGTGCTCCCGAGTGATAAACTCGCCTCTTCTATCAAGCTGGTGAGTGCCTCAGATCTCACGGGAGGTCTTCAAACTATTTATGAGTGTTCGGCTGGGTGAGCTGCTCACCAAAGCAGGCCTGATCACGAGTGATCAGCTGAAAGAGGCACTGCGCGTCCAGAAGGAGTCGGGTAGCAAGCTCGGCGAGACCCTCATCAAGCTGAGTTTCGTCTCCGAGGAGGACATCACCGAGTGCCTCTCGCAGCAGTTCGGCGTGCCGTCGATCAATCTCGCCCATTTCGAGATTGACGGTAGCGTCATCAAGCTGATCCCCGGCGACGTCGCTCGAAAATACAACATCCTTCCTGTCAACAAGACCGGCGCGACGATCACGATCGCCATGGCCGACCCGACGAACGTCTTCGCCATGGACGACATCAAGTTCATGACCGGATACAACGTCGAGCCGGTCGTTGCTTCAGAGCTCGGCATCAAGGCAGCGATCGACACCTACTACGGCACCTCCTCTTCTCTCGAACTGAAGAAGGTCATGGAGGACCTGCAGAATGCCGAGTCGGCCGACCTCGAAGTGCTCGAGGAAGAGGAAGACCTCGATGTTGCGGCCCTCGCCGACTCGGCCGAAGAGGCTCCGGTCGTCAAACTGGTCAATCTGATCCTGACCGATGCGATCAAGCGCGGCGCGTCGGACATTCATATCGAGCCGTACGAGAAGGAGTATCGAGTTCGGTTCCGGATCGACGGAATCCTCTACGAGATCATGAACCCTCCGTTGAAGCTTCGCGATGCGATGACCTCGCGCATGAAGATTCTGGCGAAGCTCGACATCTCCGAGAAGCGTCTGCCACAGGACGGACGCATCAAACTCAAGGTCAAGCTGGAAGACAAGAGCAAGGAGCTGGACTTCCGCGTCTCGGTCCTCCCGACGCTCTTCGGCGAGAAGATCGTCATGCGACTTCTCGACAAGGACAACCTCATGCTCGACATGAGGAAGCTGGGGTTCGAACAGGACTCGCTGACGAAGTTCGAGGAAGCGATCTTCAAACCGTGGGGGATGGTTCTGGTTACCGGACCGACCGGCTCGGGAAAGACCAACACGCTTTACTCCGCGCTATCGAAGGTCAACTCACCCGAAGTCAACATCATGACGGCCGAGGATCCGGTCGAGTTCAATCTGCCGGGAATCAACCAGGTACAGATGAAGGAGTCGATCGGCCTGAACTTCGCGGCAACCCTCCGATCGTTCCTCCGGCAGGATCCGAACATCATTCTGGTGGGCGAGATCCGCGACTTCGAGACGGCGGAGATCGCAATCAAAGCGGCACTCACCGGCCACCTCGTCCTGTCCACCCTTCACACGAACGATGCCCCCTCGACAATCAACCGGCTCATGAACATGGGCATCGAGCCGTTCCTCGTTGCGACCGCAACCCAGCTCATTGCAGCCCAGCGGCTGGTACGCCGCGTCTGCGGCAACTGCAAAGAGCCGGTCGAGATGAGCGAGCAGGCACTGCTGAATCTCGGGTATAAGAAGGATGAAGTCGGCACGTTTGAGGTCATGAAAGGCCGGGGCTGCGAAAAGTGCAACAGCACCGGCTACAAGGGACGAGTAGGTCTGATCGAAGTGATGGTGATCGATGATGACATCCGCGATCTGATTCTCGCGGGCGGGACCGCCATCGACATCAAGCGGAAAGCCATCGAGAACGGGATGATCACACTCCGGCGTTCGGGCCTGGTCAAGATCATGAGTGGCGTCACGACGGTGGAGGAAGTAGCCCGCGAAACGGTAGTCTGAGGTTTGCGGTCAATCGCGCTCGTGAGCGCGACTGCGGCATACGGAGAAACGAATGGCTGTCACCCTGCACCAGCTTCTCAAGACCATGGTCGAGCGCGGCGGCTCGGACCTCCACGTCACGACCAATTCCGCCCCGCAGATTCGCATCGACGGCAAGCTCGTGCCACTGGACATGCCGCCTCTGAGCGCTCCCGAGACCAAGCAGCTTGCCTACTCGGTTCTGACCGACGCCCAGAAGCACCGGTTCGAGGAGAATCTCGAGCTCGACATCTCATTCGGCATCAAGGGTCTCGCCCGCTTCCGTGCGAACATCTTCAATCAGCGTGGCGCGACCGCAGCGGTCTACCGGCAGATTCCCTACGAAATTCTCGGCTTCAAGGAGCTCGGTCTCCCACCGGTGGTCGAAGAAATCTGCGCCAAGCCGCGAGGGCTCGTGCTCGTCACCGGCCCCACTGGATCAGGGAAATCGACGACTCTCGCGGCGATGATCGACAAGATCAACCGCGAGCGCCACGAGCACATCATCACCATCGAAGATCCGGTGGAGTTCCTTCACCAGCACAAGAACTGCATCGTCAACCAACGCGAACTTCACGCCGATACCCATTCGTTCGCCAACTCCCTCAAGTCGGCTCTGCGCCAGGATCCCGACGTCGTCCTCATCGGCGAGATGCGTGATCTCGAGACGATCGAGTCCGCACTTCGAATTGCCGAGACTGGCCACCTCACATTCGGAACGCTGCACACGAACTCGGCAGCTCAGACGATCAATCGAGTCGTCGACGTCTTTCCCGCCCATCAGCAGCCGCAGATCCGCGCGCAGCTCTCCTTCGTGCTCGAGGGAATTCTCTGTCAGGCACTGCTTCCGAAAGCCAACGGCAAGGGACGCGTAATGGCGATGGAAATCCTCGTTCCCAACGCCGCGATCCGCAATCTCATCCGCGAAGACAAGGTGCATCAGATCTATTCGATGATGCAGACAGGCCAGACCAAGTACGGAATGCAGACCTT
>DASVLC010000361.1:0-2331 GCA_036385045.1 Thermoanaerobaculia bacterium
AATCATGCAGATGACCCACAGATCAGGATCGACGCGGAGCCGTGGCCCGACGACCATGATGTCGCGCGGCTGCTTGGTCAGGTATAGATCGCCGGCGCGAGACGGTTCGGTGAAAAGGGAGGCCTCGTGCTCTTCGTGTAGATCGACCTCGAAGCAGGCGATCATCAGCTCTGCCAGCAGAGTCGTTCCGCTGCGCGGGCTGACACCAACGATATGAATCCGCTTCATCGGGACGCATGTTACAGGGACGGCACCGCATGTCGAGTCTCAGACCGGAGCGACCTCGAGACTCATCTCCGCCATCGCCAGTCCCGATTCGCCGGCAATGGAGTAAATGAGAAAGAGCCTGTTCCCATCGTCGAAAACGAAGGGATCGCGCAGCTGGTGCACCTGAACCGCCGCGCCGTACCGGGAGCGAACATTACGAAAGCCGACCCCCTCATAGGGCTCTTCGGGACGAAGGACCTCGACCGGTTCCGAGTCGCGCCATCGTTCCCACGGTTCATCGAGGTCAACGGTCGCCGCCACGATGCGCTCCGGTGCGTCGCCTACGCGGCTGTAGAAGACCACGAGGGTCCGATCTCGAAGCAGCACCGCCGCGTGACGCATTCGGCGGATGAACCGGCCGCGCGGCTCGAAGTCAGTCAGCCCGTCCGACGAACGGAGAAGCATTCCCCAGCCGCTGTTGCCATCTTTGCAGATGCCGTAGAACGCGTCGTCCCATCGAAAGACGCGGAGATACGACTTGGAAATGATCCCGCCGCGCGGGGAAAACGCCAGCCCGTCGTTCGACGTCGCGACCGCCGACCAGCCGGAGTAGCGGAAGTACATGCGGATCTCACGTTGCTCGGTATCGACATGGACGTCGGGAGCCGCGATGCTCAGATCGGAATGCAGTACGGCGCGGTCGTGAACGCGCCACGGTCCCTCGAGGTTATCGGCGTAGGCAAGATGGATCGCCTTGCCGCGATGGTTGCCGATGTAGAGGTAGTAGGTTCCAAGAGGCCGTTCGATCCACGAAGGGACGCGGATCAGCGACGGACCACTGAGATTCGCACCGAGAAGTGGCGAGGAGTCGGGAGTAAGAAGAGGATTCGCCGGCGAACGCCGCACATGAAGACTTCTGATCGCATTGAGGGGCTGCCGGGCACGCCAGGGCCATCGGAAGTTCATCATCGTCACCTGGCGCTCAGGCGCCCTTACATTCGAATGCCGGAACCTCGAACACAGCCGAGTAGTCGGCGCCGGGGATCTTCGCGTCGACCAGGAGGCGCCAGATGATGATGCTGAAGTCGTCCTCGACCGACGACGGCGGCATACCCGGGGGAATGGCACAGGCGACGGGAATCACGGCTCCATGCGGTCCCACTGTAACGGCCGAGGGCGCGATGCGCGAGGTGTCCTGCCAGAGAATCCGCTCACGTGTGCCCTGGCGTTGGTTGCCGCGGCCCGTCACCCGCGACACACAGAGCAGGGTCGCGTGGATCTTCGCGCCGGCGAACGTGTCGCGTGCCACCGAGGTCTCCACCTGTCCGGAGAACCTGCCGCCGATCGGCAGAGGGTTCGTCGTCAGGACGAGTTGCGATCGCCCGAAACGCTTACGGCGCAATGACAGGACGATCGCTAAAACGAGCAGCCCGAGGCCTGCCAGTGGAAAGATGAACAGAAGCAGCGCGGCGGTGGTTCCCTCGGCGACCTGCCGAGGAACCGATGCGAGGAGGGGAATCGAAGTCGCGATCAGGACGACCGCGAATGCCCACAACACCACAAGGCCCGTGCCGCTGCGGTCCTCCAGCCGCCCGCGCTGCCACTCTCTGCGCCACATCCAGGGGGCGTCAGGATAGACGGCGCGCTGCGTGGCGATCTCTCCGGCGCGCCGCGCGTTGCGCAGTGTTACGAACGTGATGATGGCGTTCATCCCCGTGAAGATGAGGCCGAAGGCGAGGAGCATGCCGGAGTCTGCGGTCCCTTCCTGAGGCGTCAGATACCGACGGCCGGCCGCAATAAGCGCGAGCAGTCCCCCTGCGCCGAAGGTCAGATTCGACAGAACGGCAAAGACGAGGTTATTCGTTCGCGGTGGCAGGGGCTTCATATGCCGCAATCATAGCTGGAGGAGTTTCGCCGAGGGCGCGACGAGCTGAGGGTTCGAATGAAGCACAGCGCGGATCTGGGTGAGCGGCGGTGCGATGCATGTGCGTGGCACCGCCCATCCGGCAGATCCCCCGCTACACTCGGGATGCAGGCGTTAGGCTTGCGAGGCACATAGCCAGAGTGGTCTGTCATCCCGAGCGGGAGGGGGCGCGGGTGGCGAGGGATCCCTGAATCGTCGAC
>DASVLC010000362.1:0-1868 GCA_036385045.1 Thermoanaerobaculia bacterium
CACAGCACCCTTCCCGAGAGAGAGCCGTTTGAAGCAGAACGAGGGTTCGTCTTCCGCAGAAACGGAAAGATTCTTCGCAATCGGAAGTGCCACACGTGGCTCGGCAACATGGTGAGCACAGCACTGCGGAAGCGAACAGGAGAATGTCAGGAACGAATCCCAGGGAGTGCCCGACGCCATACTGCATCCGCCCCGATTACGTCGCGAGACCCGTAGCCTCGACTTATGAGACAGTGAGCGGCACCTACTGGAACGATGAGCGAGCACGCGCAAGCTCCTTCTTTCAATGGCACGTCTACCGGATGGCGCAGGACGTAGTCCGGAATCACGGCATCCGGAGCGTGGTGGACGTCGGATGCGGGACCGGAATCAAGCTGGTTTCCCTGATCGCTCCATTTGCGGCTGTGTGGGGCATCGACCAGCTTAGCGCGATTGAGTACTGCCGCAGCAACCACAATGTCGGCGAGTTCATCGTGGCCGACCTGGAGCAGGCGGGTTTCGAGTCCGACCTTGAACCGGGACTCATCGTCTGCAGCGACGTCGTGGAGCATGTGATGGATCCCGACGTGCTATTGGCGAACATTCGAGGCCTTTGCAACCGCGATACGCTGATTCTGTTCTCGACACCCGATCGAGACCGCTTGCGAGGGGCGGACTGTCTGACATCACCGCATCCCGATCATGTTCGGGAATGGTCGGCGGCAGAATTCACTCGATATCTCGAATGCAGGGGCTTCGAGGTTCTCGATGCGAAGCACCTCCCGCCGGTCAGGACTGCGATGAACGCCCTATTCTTCCAGCACCTCAGGCAGCAGTGGCTGCGGCGGCTCCCCTACCGATACAACTATGCTGTTCTTTGTCGGGTGAGCGCCACCTGAACTAAGCCTCGAGCGCTCAGAGGCGACGGATCAACGGCGCGTCTCGAGCCGGACCTCTCGAAACATGCGATGCAGCCTGCGTCGCAATGATTGCAACGAGAAAGTCTCGGTCTGGCCGAACGAGATGCGAAAGCCCGACGTCTCGAAGATCCTGGCAATGCTTCGATTGGACCGGTAGAACGTTTTCTCGAGGCAGTATTTGAAATACGCTGTCGCTCGCTCCCGCGGGCTCGCGTCCCGGAGTTCCTGCCATACAGGCAGTCGCGACAACACCGCACGGAGATACAGGTAACGCAGGCGGTTCTTGGGCAGCCAATGCAGGAATGGAAGAAAGAGGTGAGGCTCGACGACGCAGCGTCGCGCTGGAAAGAAGTGCAGCCCGCGCCCACCGGAGGTGGTCAACCGGCTCATCTCGCGAGCAACAAGACCAAGGTCCCGCACATGCTCGAGGACCTGGTCCGACACGATCAGGTGAAAAAAGCCGTCGTCGAATGGTGTCCGGCCATCTCCCGCGACGAGTCGCAGACGTTGTTCGGGTAGAAATCCTCGCTCGCGAAGTGCGCGGTATCCGTTTCCAAGCGGCTCCGTATCGACATCGACGCCATAGGCACCAAAGCCAAACTCCAGTAACTTCGCTACCGCGACTCCGCGTCCGCAACCGAAATCGAGGATGCGCAACGCGGATGGCGAGACACCAAACCAGTTGCAACAATCCTTGAGTGCGGCGAGAATTTCCGGTCGCAACGAATACTGCTGGATCTCCTCTTCGGTGAGCTCATCGTGCTTTGTGCCCATGGCATGGCGAATGAGGCGACCTAATCTCAGGAGCCGGCTTCGCTTCCCTCCGCAAAAAGCGAAACGCCGCTGATTTCTCAGCGGCGTTTCAAAAAAATCCCCGGCGGCGTCCTACTTTCCCACGCAGTTGCCCACGCAGTATCATCGGCGATGCAGAGCTTGACTGCCGTGTTCGGAATGGGAACGGGTATTTCC
>DASVLC010000363.1:0-6241 GCA_036385045.1 Thermoanaerobaculia bacterium
CGGAGCCGACGTGCGGTGGGTGAGCTGCAATATTTTCTCGACGCAGGACCATGCTGCCGCCGCCGTCGTGGTGGGACGGCCGGAACATGGCGGAACCGAGGCGAACCCTCGCGGAGTTCCGGTCTTCGCATGGAAAGGCGAGACGCTCGAGGAGTACTGGTGGTGCACCTCGGAGGCGCTCATGTGGCCGGACGGTTCCGGACCATCTCTCATCGTGGACGATGGTGGCGACGCAACGCTGCTCGTGCACAAGGGAGTGGAGTTCGAAGGCACGGGCACAGTACCCGCGTTCAATGAGAGCGATGAGCCGGAAGAGTGGGGTGTCATTCTCGAATTGCTGAGAAACGAGCTTGCCCGCGATCCGAAGCGCTGGACCCGTGTCTCGAAAGACCTGAAGGGCGTTTCCGAGGAAACGACGACCGGTGTTCATCGGCTCTATCAGATGATGGAAGCGGGCACGCTGCTTTTCCCCGCGATCAACGTCAACGACTCGGTTACGAAATCGAAGTTCGACAACATTTACGGATGCCGGCATTCGGTGATCGATGGGCTGAACCGTGCAACGGATGTGATGCTCGCCGGCAAGCTCACGGTCGTCTGCGGATTCGGGGAAGTGGGTAAAGGATGCGCCCAGGCTCTGCGAGGGCAGGGCGCCCGTGTGGTTGTGACCGAGATCGATCCGATCTGCGCACTCCAGGCTGCGATGGAGGGTTTCGAAGTACGAGCACTGGACAGCGTTGTCGATAAGGCGGACATTTTCGTCACCGCGACCGGCAACAAGGATGTCATCACCGCCGCTCACATGGGGCGCATGAAGCACAACGCGATCGTCAGCAACATCGGCCACTTCGACAATGAGATCGATATGGCCGGCCTCAAGAAAGTTTCCGGCATTAAGCGGATCAACATCAAGCCGCAGTACGACGAGTGGGTCTTCCCTGACGGGCATTCGGTTCTCGTTCTGGCAGAGGGACGACTGATGAACCTCGGCTGCGCGACGGGCCACCCGTCGTTCGTGATGTCGGCCTCTTTCACCAATCAGGTTCTCGCGCAGCTCGCGCTCTGGGCTAACGAGGGTGAGTACGGCCGCGAAGTCTACGTGCTGCCGAAAGAGCTCGATGAGGAGGTCGCGCGGCTGCATCTGGGTCACCTCGGAGTCGAGCTGACGAAGCTCACAGAGGATCAGTCGAAATATCTCGGCGTCTCTATGAACGGTCCTTACAAGCCATCTCATTATCGGTATTAATTCCTTTATAGCGCCGTCATCAATCGCACAGGGCGAGTCCTCCGGGCTCGCCCTCTGTTCGCTTGCTGTTGACAACGCTTAGTGATTGCACAAGACTCGCTGCGCGCTGCCAAAGTGCAAAGGAGGATTCATGGCCACTGGAAGATCAACACCGGGCTCGCAACTCTCTCCGGGGCAGGCTTCTTACGTCCTCGAGCGGCTGCTCCGCGAGCGGCGCGTCTCGATGGGAGAAGTGAACGGTTATCTCTCGGATATGAACGGCGAGATCGAAGAGCTGGAGCAGCGTCTTCAGCGACTGCGTGAGGCGAAGGGCGTGTCGGGTGAAGCGCAGCCGGCGCAGGCGACCCAGGAAAGCACGGCAGCTCCCGCGCGACGACGCCGCGGCCGTCCGCGCGCTGCTGCGGCTGCCCAGACCGAGGCAACGCAGGGCGCAGCGAAAGCCGGAGGCGCGAAGTCACGCCGGAAGAAGCGTAGCTCAGTTACCGCGGAACAACAGGCATCGCGCCAGCTTCAGGGACGTTACCTGGCACTGGTCCGTCAGTTTCCCGCGGGACGCCGGCCGATCTACGCCAAGATTGCGCGTGATCGCGGCCGCGAAGCCGCCATCAAGACGATGCAGGACGCACTCGGCAAAAAGTAGTTCAATGCGATAAACGATGGAAAGGGCGCACTCTGTGCGCCCTTTTTTGTTTGGGTGGAATGGGCATGTGTAGCATCGTGCCGGGTGAGTCCGTAGGTATCGCCCACTGTTCGTGGTTAGGGTCCACGCTTGCCTCGCTACCTTCTAATGACACAACTGAGAATCGACTTGGCTTTCTGTCATCCCGAGCGTAGCGAGGGATCTGGGTGGATGGGCGGTGCCATTCACGCGCATTGCACCACCCGCCCCCCCCAGATCCTCACGCTACGCTCAGGATGACAGCTCGTCATCCTCGATCCAGCGGCGCCAGGCGCCGTCTGCCCGCTCGATTGGCCTTCCCCGTTGCCTGTACGAGCCACCTCGATTCCCATTCTCGGCAGGAGTCGTGAAAGGGCAGCAGGTGGAGGAACTCGCAATGCGTCGTGTCGCAATCGTTATCCTGCTTCTTGCCGGGTGCAGTAATGGCGGCGATCAGTCGGCTACGACTCCCGGCTCGGGCTCGCCCGGCAGGCCGCCAGCCACGACGACGGCTACGCCACCTGCGGAGCGTCCGCCCGCCGTGGTGCGCAACATCGAGATCGAGACGGTCGAGGTAGGGAATCCTCTGGTCATTACGGGACGTGCCCGGACGTTCGAGAACAACGTTTCGCTTCGTGTGCGCGACGCAGAGGGTGTACTGATTGCCGAGGGCTTTACCACCGCGACGGGTGAGATGGGCACGCATAGTCCTTTTCGCGG
This sequence comes from Thermoanaerobaculia bacterium, assembly GCA_036385045.1. GTDB lineage: Bacteria > Acidobacteriota > Thermoanaerobaculia > Gp7-AA8 > Gp7-AA8 > QHVT01. Next base: position 2,625 of record DASVLC010000363.1, read on the forward strand.
AACGCTGTGGCTGACGCGTGAACCTGGAGACAGGATCGTCGTGGAAGCGCTCGAGTACTCGGCGAAGGATGGCTCGGAGCAGTCGCTGGTTACCGTAGAGAGGCCGTTCGATGTCGAGCCGGTCGAGGCGCAACTCTGGTTTGCCGACAAGAACTGCACGGCGGCGTCGACTTTCAAACGCCGGATGCCTAAGAGTGTTTCGATGGCGCGATTGCTGGTCGAAGCTTTGATCGCCGGACCGACTGCTCCCGAGCGGCAGGCCGGCGCGGTGGGCTCGTTCCCGCAGGGTTCGGCAGTACGGAGCGTCAACCTGCGTGATGGCGTACTGACGGTCGACTTCAACGAGAGACTACGGAATGTAGGCGGCTCGTGCCGAGCGCTGATGATCCGGGAGTCGGTTACGCAGACTCTGCGCGCGTTGCCCTCGGTCTCTCGCGTCGTCATTACTGCTGATGGCAGTGAGCCGCTCGCACTGCAGCCCTGAGTCTTTGTACGACTGCGGATAGACTTGCGGTGATGCGCAGGCTCCTGACAGTTTTGGTGCTGGCACTTCCTCTGTCGACGGCGGCAGAGACGAAGGTTACGCTCCTGCACTTCTCCGACTACCACTCCCATGCCGTCCCGTTCTATTCCGAGGATGGCGAAAGGGGCGGTATTGCGCGTGCGATCGGCTATCTGCGGAGCGAGAAGCGGGCGGGGGCTCTCGTATTCAACGGTGGCGACACGATCAACAAGGGTGCTCCTGCCTGGTCAGATCGCTATGGATGTGCCGAATGGCCGTGGCTCAACGGAATTGTCGATGCAATGGCCTTCGGTAACCACGAGGCCGACTATGGGATGGAGTATCTCGCCCGCTGCCAGCGGTCGATCCGATATCCCATCCTGAGCGCGAACGTCGGAGAGATGCAGCGCTTCGCCGTCTTCGAGTCGCGAGGGATCCGGATCGGGGTGTTCGCGGTTGCGGGCTCCGACTTTTCGAGGCTCGTCACTGCACCCGGGCTCTCCTTCGGCGATCCGGTCGAGGCCGCGCGGGCAGTAGTTCACGACTTGCGGGAAAACCAGCGCGTCGATGCCGTCATTATGATCGGGCACCAGCACAGCGAGGCCGATTACGCATTGGCGAAGGCCGTTCCGGGCATCGATCTGATCTTCGGTACGCACAGTCATCTCAAACGGGAGTTGACCAGGATTCCAGGTACCGACACCTGGTTCATCTCTCCGTTTCAGTACCTCACCTACATCAGCCGGGTGGAGCTGACGTTCGAAGGGGGCGACTTGTCCGGCGTTCGTGGCGAGCTCGTGCCGGTCGACAAGCGAATGCGGGAGCATCGCGGCATCGCCCGGCGCGTCCGGACGATGCAGACGGCGCTCGAACGCGATCCCCGTTATCGCGACCTGTTCATGCCGATCGCGGTGCTGCCGGCGGCCATCCTCGTAAAGGATCTCGCAGGGTGGACGCTCGAGGCGATGCGCGATGCGGCCGGCGCTGACGTCGCACTGTCGACGACGAGCAGCTTTCGCCGGCCATTGCCCGCCGGGGAGCTCACGATGGAGTCCTTGCGTGGCGCGCTTCCCTACGACAACGAGATCGTCGTCTGCACGATGACGGGATCGCAGCTTCAGCGCCTTCTCGACGAAAGCGCAGCACGCAGGGTGAAGGATTCCGGCTCCTACGTTCTCGCACCGGCAGTGATCGACCCGGCTGGCAGCTATCGCGTCGCCACCACCGAATATCAGGCGAATGTCGCCTACCGTGAGTTCTTCGATTGCGTACTGACCAACACCGGGCTTCGAGTGCGTGAGGAGTTGCGTCGCAGGCTCGTGCGCGAGGCGCGCTGAGTGAGAGCGGTCTTTACCGGGTGCGCGGGGCGAGACGCCCCGCTGCGGACGAGGACGTCCGCGGTACGGCGGACGAGGACGTCCGCGCTACAGACACGAGGTTTTTAGCGCTACAGACACGAGGACGTCCGCGCTACAGACACGAGGATTTCAGCGCTACAGACGACGAGGACCTCTGCTCCAGTTACAGCCACCCCTTGTCGTGCGCGATACGGGCAGCCTCGATCCGATTTCCTGCTCCTGTCTTGCTGATGGCGTCGGACAGATAGTTCCTGACCGTTCCCTCTGAAAGATTCAGGCGAGAGGCGATCGCGGCGCTCGTCTGACCCTCTCCGGCCAGTCGCAGCACCTGACGTTCTCGCTCCGTCAGGGGGTCGGGCTCGATCCACGCCTCGGCTGCAAGTTCGGGATCGACGACCCGTCCTCCGGCATTCACACGCCGGATTGCGTCAGCCAGGCGTTCCGAGGGGGAGTCCTTCAAGAGATACCCCGAGGCTCCCGTCTCGAGTGCTCTACGCAGGTATCCCGCGCGGGCGAAAGTCGTCAGGATGATTACGCGCGTACCAGGCACTTCGCGCTTCACCGCGGAGGCGAGTTCGAGGCCTGTCATCTCTGGCATTTCGATATCGGTGAGAACGATATCGGGTCGAGTCGTGCGGCACATCTCGAGTGCCGCCGCACCATCGCCGGCACGGCCCACGACATGGATGTCACCCTCAATTTCGAGCAGCGCGGCGAGAGCGCCGAGCACCATTGCCTGATCCTCTGCAACGACCACGCGGATCATGCGGTCTGCTCCTCGAGATCATTCCTCTCGGCTTCCGACATTGGGAGTGTAATTGTGAGTTTCGTGCCGCGCGTACCATCACGAGCAAGAACGCCTCCGAGAGCTTCGACACGTTCACGCATGCCGGTCAGTCCGCTTCCGAAGACGGCCCTTCCTCCGCGACCGTCGTCCGCGATTGTCATGACACAAGACGTCCCGGAGACGTGGAGCCTGACCTCGCAGCGCCTGGCCGCGGCATGACGAACGATGTTGGTGATCGCCTCGCGTAACGCCAGGGCGAGCACCGCCTCATGAGTCGCCGGCAGCTGAATCGCCGCAACGTCGGCATGGAGCTCGACTCCGGCGGTCGTCAATGCGCTGCGTGCGTGCTCGAGCTCCGCCGATAATCCGCCCGATCTGTAGCCTGCCACCGCCGCGCGAACCTGAGTGAGTGCCTCGCGGGCCACTCTTTCGACATCCCCGATTTCCTGCCTCGCACGGTCGACATCTCTCGAGGCGAGCTTCGCCGCCAGTTCTGACTTCAGGATGACGAGCGAGAGGGTGTGTCCGAGCAGGTCATGCAGGTCGCGTGCGATCCGTTCCCTTTCGGCCATCTTGGCGAGGTGCTCGATCTCCGCATGCGCGAGCCTCAGCCTCGCGTTTCCTCGGCCGACCTGCGCGAAGTGGATGTTGATGGCCCCGATCAAAGTCGTGAAGACGATCGGCCATGATGCCGCAAAGAGCGTACGCCCGACCAGCAAGGCTTCAACGACCGCGATCAGCGTAACGATGGCGACCCCGATGACCGCGCGTCGGGGAGGGGCGAGCTGGCCGAGCATGCCGCCCGCATAGATGAAGAAGGCGCCAGCGCCGAGCGATACCGGCCAGAAGCCGATTCCGAGCGCGACGGTTGCCGCACTCACGAGAATCAACTCCCGACCCGAGACCCAGTAGCTGCGGAAGTAGAGAACGGCGAAAACGGCCGTTGCGCCAATGTACAGGAGCCAGTAAG
>DASVLC010000364.1:0-13187 GCA_036385045.1 Thermoanaerobaculia bacterium
GACGCGAGAATGGCTTCTTCGATCAGAGGATGGAACCCGATCACGTCTGCGGTGACGAACTCGAGATCGGGATGCTGTGCAGCCACCTCAGCGATCGCCGCCGGCAGATCCTCGACGACGAACTTGCCGGGAATCAGAAAATAGGGAGCGATCAGGATGCGCGTCGCGCCGCGGGCGGCGCACCGCTCAACGGCGTCTGCAAATCGCGGCTCGCTGTAGTTCAGAAAGCCAGCTTCCACGATCGGGGCGTCTCCGCGTAGCCGCATCCGTTCCGCGAGATCGAGAAGATTGCGCTCCGATCCGCAGAGGACGCTACCGTGGCTGAAGAGGACGATTGCTTCCAAGCAGCGGGATTCTACGACAGCGCCGGCTGGCTACCTCTGGTATCTTTCGGGCCTTTACGGAGGTCACAATGTCCAGGTTCGGTCGTCTTCGTGTTTCGATGATCCTGCTCGCCCTTCTTGCGATCGCGACGGTCGCAGGTGCCGCGGAGTTCCCGCCGGTAGGAGCGGCAGCTCCCGAATTCTCACTCCTGAGCGATGAAGGAAAACAGACGTCGCTGAAGGATTTTCGCGGCAAGTGGGTCGTGCTCTACTTCTACCCGAAGGACTTCACCAGCGGCTGCACGCTCCAGGCGCGTAACTTCCAGAGAGATCTGGCGAAGTATGAAGAGACCGGAGCGGTGATCGTCGGTGTGAGCGTCGATTCGGCCGAGTCGCATAAGAGTTTCTGCGAGAAGGAAGGGCTTACGTTCCGGCTGCTGGCAGATACCGATACTTCCGTATCAGCAGCGTACAACTCGGTCATGGAGTACAACGGGGCGAAGTACTCGGCGCGCAACACGTTTCTGATCGATCCGCAGGGCAAGCTCGTGAAGGTCTTCGAGAAGGTGAAGCCGGCGGGACACAGCGAAGAAGTGCTCGCCGCGATCGCCGAGTTGCGCTAGTCGTCCTTCAGCTACGCAGGTCGAGAAACAAGACGGAGGAAGCATGTCTGATAAGAAAGTCATTGCTGTACTGGGGGCCACCGGAGCGCAGGGTGGCGGGCTGGTTCGGGCCATACTCGCCGACCCGAACGGCGGATTCGCTGCCCGTGCGATTACCCGCGATGTGAATTCGCCAGCGGCACAGGAACTCGCGGCGCTGGGAGCCGAAGTCGTCGCAGGTGACGCGGACGATCCTGCCAGCCTCCGCAGGGCGTTTCAGGGCGCTCACGGCGCGTTCTGCGTCACGTTCTTCTGGGCTCACTTCAGTCCGGAGAAGGAGCTCGAGCAGGCTCGCAGCATGGCTGCGGCGGCTCGTGAGAGCGGCGTGAAGCATGTGATCTGGTCGACCCTCGAGGACACCAGGAATTTCGTTCCGCTCGAGGATGATCGGATGCCGACGCTCATGGGCAAGTACAAGGTGCCGCACTTCGACGCGAAGGGGGAGGCCGATCAGGCATTTCTCGACGCTGGAGTGCCGACGACGTTCCTGCTCACGGCGTTCTACTGGGAGAACTTCATCTACTTCGGCATGGGGCCCGCCCGCACGGAAGATGGCAAACTGGCGGTGACGCTTCCGATCGGCGACGCGAAGATGCCGTCGATCGCGGCGGGCGACATCGGGGCCTGCGCGTACGGAATCTTCAAGCGTGGCGACGAGATGATCGGAAAGAGGGTCGGGATCGCCGGCGAGCACCTCTCCGGACACGACATGGCTTCGGCGATGTCGGATGCCCTCGGCGAGGAGGTCGTCTACAACTCGGTCTCACCGGAGGCGTTCCGAGGCTTCGGATTCCCCGGAGCCGAAGACCTCGGCAACATGTTTCAGTTCAAGCGAGATTTCGAAAAGACATTCCGCCAGTCGAGGGATGTCGAGGCTTCTCGCGCACTCCATCCGGGACTCCACGATTTCAAGTCGTGGCTCGCAGCGAATGGCAGCAGAATCCCGGTGACCGCAAAGTAGTGATCTCGCGCAGTGTGGCGAGGAGGCGCAGCCGCTTCCTCGCCACACGCACTCGGCGAGTGCAGTCGTTCGCGAGGCACTTGCTCTGGCCTGCGGGTTACGGAGTACGCAGCTTGCCAGGCCCCTCGCATGCCCGCCCACCCGCCCGCTCGGGGTGACATATGGCAGAGTCTTGACAGAAACGGGGACGGTTTTTCGTGTGCCCATGACGTCGCGCGAAGCGCTTTGGAGTGCGGCGGCCCTAGCCGCCGCTTTCCAGCATGCACGACTCGTCCGAGCAGAAGATCGAGCAGCATGGAGTAGCCTTCCCCGATTCGACAGAATTCTTTCGTGGCGCGAAGATCTTGCAGTTTCGCAGTACAGAGGGCACCGAAATTCATCCGCAGAAACAAGCTTGAAAGACGATTAGAATCGCCCTTGGATGCTCCGTCGCTCACTGCCCCTCCTCGTTGTTCTTCTCGCCTGCAATCCGGCAGAAACCCTCGCCCTCTCGTTCGAGGCCCGCGTGGTGCGCGTTGCAGACGGCGACAGTCTTACGGTCGTCGACGCAGCTGGAAAGCAGCTCGAGATCCGGATCAGCGGGATTGATGCTCCGGAGAAAGGGGAGTCGTTCGCCGACCAGTCGCGTGAAGCTCTGAAACGCTCGATGGAACGGCAGACTCTCCTCGTCGAGGTGGACGATGTCGATCAGTATGGAAGACTCGTAGCGCGCCTGCGTCTCGACGGGCTCGACGTCGGACTTCGGCAGATCGAGCGTGGACTGGCGTGGGTCTATCCTTCAGCCAACAAACTTCCGGTGCAGGTGCGGCGGCGATATGCCGAAGCTGAACGACGGGCAAGAGCGACGAAGGTCGGCCTCTGGAGTGAGGGCAACCCGACGCCACCCTGGGTCCAGCGACGAAACGCTCGCGCCGTCAGCACGAGCAGATCTCCGGAAGCAGAGAAGTCGGGAAAGGTCGGGGCGATCGTTGGAAACCGGCGCTCGAAGGTGTATCACCGGCCCAACTGCCCGGGCTATGAGACTGTGTCGGCCGGGAACCGCGAGCTTTTCGTCTCGGCCGAGGCGGCCGAGGCCGCCGGGTATCGCCTTGCGGGCAACTGCCCTCGCTGAGAGTTCACGTACGGCGGCTGGAGTCCTTCTTGCTGCGTCCCGTCAGCGGACCGGTCCTTACACGGCGAACACGTTCTTCCGTGACGCAGGCGCGTTGTGAGCTTCGCACGGCGCGATAGGCTGCCTGAGACCGGCCGACAGGAGGTTGCGCGGATGCGTTTCGACGCGGCGATCCTCGACATGGAAGGAATGCTCACCGACACGGCCTGCATGAGCGGGAATGGCAAGAGACGTTCGACCGTCTGCTGGCGTCTGAAGAGGGGCAGCAGTCCTTTTCGTCGGATGACTACCGGCGCTTCGTCGATGGGAGATTCGACGGTATGCGCAACCTTGCGGAGAGGTTCTGATGGCTGAATTTGGTTCTCGGGCGTCGGAGCACCCGTGGCACTCGATGTCTGTGTCGGACGTAATCGAGACACTCGAATCGCGCACCGAAGGTCTGACGGATGATGAGGTACGCGGACGGCGCGAGCGCTACGGCGCAAATGAACTACCGAAAAAGAAGCCGCCAACTCTGGCTGCCCTTTTTCTTCGGCAGTTTCGCGATCCGCTCATCTACATCCTTCTCGCCGCCGCCGTGGTGTCGCTGGCGACCGCGCATTTCAATGACGCCGTCTTCATCTTCGTCGTGCTTCTGGTGAATGCGGCGATCGGGACGATTCAGGAACGGAAGGCGGAACGAAGTGCTGATGCTCTCCAGAAAGTGATGCGCATCGTTTCGTCGGTCCGGCGGGACGGAAGCGAGGAGGAGGTCGACAGCATCGACCTCGTTCCCGGCGACATCGTCATGCTGACGGCTGGCAGCGCCGTGCCGGCGGATCTCCGGTTGATCCGGGCCGAAGGACTACGCCTCGACGAGTCGCTGCTCACGGGCGAGTCGATGCCTTTGAAGAAAAACGCGGATGAGGAGCTCGCCGAAGAGACGCGGGTTGCCGATCGCAGGAACATGGCATTCGCCGGTAGTGCGGTGACCGAAGGAAGGGCTGAAGGCGTCGTAACGGCGACGGGGCGGCAGACTCAGATCGGTGAGATCGCCGAGTCGCTGGCTGAAGGGGAGTCCGAGGTTCCACCGCTCGTCATCCGCATGAAGCAGATGAGCCGGATGATCGGGCTCTTCGTGCTCGGGTCGATCATCGTGCTCGGGATCGTGCAGTTCGCGAAAGCGCGGCCACTCGAGGAGATCTTCTTTCTGGCTGTCGCTCTCGCCGTTGCGGCGATACCCGAGGGTCTGCCGATTTCAATCACCGTGGCGCTGGCGGTTGCGTCCAGGCGGATGTCTCACCGGCGAGTCATCGTCAGGCGACTCCCGGCTGTGGAAGGTCTCGGGACGTGCACGCTCATCGCCAGCGATAAGACCGGGACGCTGACGGCGAACAGGTTGACCATTGCCCGATTGAGGACTCCCGACGGGGAAGAGGTGAGGGTGTCAGGTAGCGGTCTCGATCCTGAGGGTGAGTTCCGCCGCGGCGATCGCACCCTCGACGTCGCTTCTGACGACCCTGTTCTCAATATCGTCCGCACCGGTGCTCTGACCAATGAGGCGCGGCTGACGCGTTCGGATCAGGGTCTCGACGCGCGAGGTGATGCAGTCGACGTGGCATTTCTCGTCCTTGCCGGCAAGGCAGGTGTCTCACGGCAGCGGCTGCTCGAGGAGTCGCCCGAGGCCGGCAGAATTGCGTACGAATCGAAGAGAAAGTACTCCGCGAGCTTTCACGAAGCGGGTGAAGAGGTCATTGCACATGTGAAAGGTGCTGCCGAGGTGGTCGCCTTGATGTGCGAGGGCGCCGATCAGACAGCCGTCGAGAAGGAAGAGCGTGTGCTGGCTGAAGAAGGTTTCCGCGTACTGGCACTGGCGGCAGGACCTGTGGAGCGGTCCGCAATCGATGGAGATCTCACCGCTTCGCTGAAAGGGCTTCGCTTCCTCGGCCTCGTCGGACTGATCGATCCCCTTCGTGAGGAAGTCCGGGAGGCGATCGATAAGTGCCGTGATGCCGGAGTCGACGTACGAATGATCACCGGCGATCATCCTGCTACCGGCCTTGCCATTGCGCGGCAGCTGGGAATGGCCGAGCACGAAGACGAGGTGATGACGGGCGCTGAGCTCGAGGCGATGGAACGCGACAGTCCGGCCGAGCTCGAATCGAAGATCGCCAGCGTCAAGGTATTCACGCGCGTCGCGCCGTCGCAGAAGACCGGTATCGTCAGCGCTCTGCAGCGCAGCGGGCACTTCGTGGCGGTCACAGGCGATGGGGTGAACGACGCGCCCGCTCTCAGGACTGCACACATTGGAGTTGCGATGGGTGCGAGCGGAACGGATGTCGCTCGTGGCGCATCGGATCTCATCCTCACCGATGACAACTTCGCCTCGATCGTAAACGGAATTGAAGAGGGGAGGGTCGCCTACTCGAATGTCCGGAAGGTGACGTGGCTGCTCGTCAGCATGGGAGCCGCGGAGATCTCACTCTTTTTCTTCGCACTGCTCGCCAATGTGCCGCTCCCGCTGACCGCAGTCCAGGTCCTGTGGCTCAATCTCGTCACCAACGGGATTCAGGACAAAGCTCTCGCATTCGAGAAGGGTGAGCCGGGCATTCTCAAACAGCCGCCCCGCCCCCCGGGTGAGGGGGTGTTCGACAGGCGAATGATTGAGCAGATCGCGGTGGCCGGGATCTACACCGGTGCCGTCGGATTCGCGGTGTTCTACTACCTCCACGTCCTGCGGGGAATGGGGGAGGTGGAGGCTCGGAACCTCGTCCTGCTTCTGATGGTGCTGTTCGAGAATGTGCATACATTCAACTGCCGGTCGGAGACGCGGTCTATCTTCCGCATTCCGCTCAACCGGAACTGGTTGCTCCTGGCCGCGGTGGTCGTCGCACAACTGGTCCATATTGCCGCGATGTTTACGCCAGGGTTGCGGGATGTGCTCGACATGCAGCCGGTATCACTGCGCGACTGGCTCGTCCTTCTGCCGGTGACTCTGACGCTCGTTCTCGTCGTCGAGGCGTACAAGCGTCTGCGGAGGCCCCAATGATGGTCCTCTTGTTCGCAGTGCCGCACTCTCCAAAGCGCTTCGCGCGACGAGGTGTGGGCGATCGTGGGTCGTCGGCAAGGGATACCTCCGTCCTCCGCCCCCGGGGCTCCGGCGGCTTTCCAATGACAAGCCGAGAACCAGATCTGTCATCCCGAGCGTAGCGAGGGATCTGGGGGATGGGTGGTGCTAAACACGAGCATCTCACCGCCCGCTGACAAGTTGCTTTTTGTCATCTTCCTCAGTCGCGGCGCCGCGCCGTCCAGGGCCCAGGGACGACGAGCGCTTTCCCAAACTCGAACAGATGTACTCGATTTTCGAGGGTGCAGATCTCTCGATTATTTGTTACTCTCATGCGCAACGACGAAGGGGTCACGGTCCCCCTGAAGCGGCAATCACGCATGATCCATACATCACGACGTTCGCAGATGCCCGTCCACCCTGCGCTCAGACTCTTTCTGCTCACTCTCGCGTTGCTGGGCCTCTCACTTCCGTCGGGCCTTCATGCTTCGCCGGCCGGTCCGTGTGGCGTGCCGCCGGCCGACACGCTGGTGAAATCGCTGGTGCGACAGGCACCGGGGCTGAAAGAGGATGTCCTCCGACTCGCGCTCACGGCGAAAACCTGCGCACGACAGCGCGGACTCGTCAAGCGGGATGACATCATCACGGTCATCGACTATTCGATTCCGTCCGATGAGCCGCGCCTCTTCACCTTCGATCTCTCGACGAAGAAGCTCGTTTTCCGGGAGCTCGTCGCGCATGGCAAGAACAGCGGCGGCAATCTCGCCACCGCGTTTTCGAATGTCGAAGGGAGTCTCGCCACGAGCCTCGGCCTTTTCGCAACTGCCGGCACCTACATGGGCAGTAACGGCTATTCATTGCGACTGCGAGGTCTGGAACGTGGCGTCAACGACAACGCCTGGCAAAGAGCGATCGTGATGCATGGCGCCCCGTACGTGAACCGCGGCGTGATCCGTTCCATCGGACGCCTCGGCAGGAGCTGGGGTTGTCCCGCCGTTCGCAGCGACATCTCGAAGGCGATGATCGACCGGATCAAGGGGGGAAGCGCGATCTTCGCCTATTACCCCGACCACGACTGGCTGGCGACTTCTGCATTCGTTGGCGCGGCGACGCGGATGGCCCAGAACAAGGGCGGCTCCGCAGGCGGAAGCGAAACGGCGACCGTCCGCAGGTAGCGAGCCTCTTTCAAGGTTGAAAGTCAAAGGCCGGGCTCGGGCGCGGGAGAAGTACAGCCGGGACGCGCGAAGGCGCGTCGCACATCCGCACGTGACGCTAAGCTAGTACGAGCCCTCCTGCGTCGCCCAGCACTTGCAGCTTGCTCGTGCTTGGCCGATTGCGCAGCCCTCACCCCGGCCCTTCGCCTTCGCTCAGCGCCACCCTTTCCCCGCTAAAATCGCGGGGAAAGGGGCGACAAACCGCAGTTGGGCGAGGGCGTCGGGTCAAGAACGGTCCCGTTGGGTCCGAGCCCGAGCCCGAGCCCGGCTTTTGACTCTCAAGACGAGAAAACAGTAAGCCTAACGTCTCCCGACGATCCACCGATCGATCTTCTGCTCGAGCACATCCAGCGGAACCGCACCGTCTTCGAGCACCGCCCGGTGGAATGCCTTGATGTCGAACTTCGGGCCGAGCTCATTCTCCGCCCGCCTTCTCAGCTCGGTGATCTTCAGTTCGCCGATCTTGTAGGAGAGAGCCTGCGATGGAATCGCGATGAAGCGCTCGACCTCCGAAACCGGTCCGGCGCTCGATTGTGCCGAATTCTGCCGTCCGTACTCGAGTGCCTGTTCGCGCGTCCAGCCGAGGGCGTGGATACCGGTGTCGAGCACGAGCCGGATTGCGCGCCAGAGCTCTGCCGCCAGAGAACCGTAGCGTTGATAGGGGTCGGTGTAGAGGCCGAGCTCAGGTCCGAGGGATTCGGCGTACAGGCCCCAGCCCTCGGAGTAGGCGATCACGCGGCCGAACCGCCGGAAGCGCGGCAGCTCCTCCAACTCTCTCTGAATCGAGATCTGGAAGTGATGTCCTGGAGAACCTTCATGGAGCAGGAGTGACTCCATCCCGTTTCTCGAACGATTCGTGGCGTTGTACGTGTTGAGGTAGAAGACTCCGGGGCGTGAGCCGTCGGCGCTCGCGGCCTGATACGACCCGCCGGCCGCCGACTGTTCGCGGAACGGCTCGACCGGCCGGATTTCGTAATCAGCTTTTGGCTTCACATCGAAGATCAGATCCGTCTTCGAGTCGATCCTCTGCTTCGCTGAGCGGTACTCGGCAAGCATCTGTTCGCGTGAGGTGTACTTGAACCGCGGGTCGCTGCTTACGAAGGCGAAGAAGGCGCCCAGCTCGCCTTCGAAACCGACCGACTTCATTACCCCCTCGATCTCGCCGTGGATCCGCTTGACCTCTGACAGACCGAGGTCGTGAATCTCCTGCGGCTTCATGGAGGTGGTCGTCGAGGTGGCTACCAGATGCTCGTACCAGCGACGGCCATCCGGCAACGCCAGCATTCCGACGGACGTGCGGCTGTTCGGCAGGTACTCGTCGCGCACGAAGTCACGCAGCCGTGCATACGCGGGAATCAGCTTCTCCTGAATCATCGCGTCGTAGCTGGCGGCAAGGCGTGCACGGTCCGCGTCGTCGATGCTGGCCGGCATGTTCCGGATCGGTCCCTGGAAGATGCTCTCCGCGGGGTTGCTGACGACATGGGCTTCGATCTGAGGCAGCGCCTTCTGCATCAGGACGCGCGGCTGCACGACTCCGGCGGCGATTCCCTTTCTCATCTGTGCGATGGCGACGTCGACGGCGCGGCCGAATCCGTCGGCGCGCGAAAGAAAGTCGTCGTAGTCCTTCGTCGTGCGGAACGGGTGGATACTCGTTCCCGCTCCCATCTGTGCGAACGAGGTGGCGAAGTTGTAGAACTGATTGAGCGGCTGGAGGTGGGAGGGGAAGTCGAGGCCGCGCAACGATCGCTGCAGGTCTCGTCTCAGAATCTCTGCCGAGACCGCCTGCTGACCTTCGAGCTCGGAGACTGCGATTTCGTCGAGCGCTGCGAGATACTTCGTGTAAAGCATGCGCGATCGCTCGCGATGTTCGTCGCTGAAAGGAATCGAGAACCGGTCGTTGTAGCGGTCATCGCCGATCGAGGAGGCGAGGAACGGCTCGAGCACGAGCAACTCTTCGAAATAGTCCTCTGCAAGACGGTCGAATCGAGCCCCGGCAGACGGCACTTGTGTGGCGACAACGATCGGGGATGGTGTGGCCTCTGGCGTTACGGCTGCCGGCCGGGGAGTGGCACAGGCGAGAACGAGAAGTGCGGCAAGTGCGGTCAGGGTCTTCGTCATCGAGTCTCCCGTGCGAACGTGTGGTTGAAGTCATCGCCGTGATTGGCGGCTGGCAGATGATAGGCTGTTGAGCCTGACGACGCACCCCCGCCACGACGACGGATCAGTCACAAACAGACGTGACGATGATCACGTCGAAGCGTGTCGCACGACCTCTCGGATTGAGTCGGATGGCGCGTAGAGTTGACATCTCGTTTCAGAGACAGTCCATGAATCGAATGCCAGTCCGTCCGCATCGGTCCAGCGGCTCTATGAGGTCGCGCTCGGGGAAGATTGCCACCCCCAGAAGGAGACACAATATGCGTCGCTTTGTTCCGTTTCTCGTGGTTGTCGTGCTTCTTTCTCTTTCCGCCCCGCTCATCGCTGCTGACGCAGCAACGAACTTCAAGACCAAGTGTGCGGTTTGTCACGGCGCAAACGGTAGCGGCGACACGCCCATGGGAAAGAAGATGGGAGTCAAAGCTCTCGGCTCGGCGGAAGTACAGAAGCAGTCTGACGCCGTTTTGACCGAGGTGATCACGAAGGGCAAAGCGAAGATGCCCGCCTACGGTGGGAAGATGACGCCGGACGAGATCAAGGCGCTCGTCGCCCATATCCGGTCGCTCGCGAAGAAATAGAAGCTCGAACCTTCGGAGGTGTGGAATGGTCTCGACCCCGACGGCCCCCGGTCCGCCCGAACGCTCGACATTCGACAGGCGAAGGCTCCTGAACTGGTTTCTCGGTACGACGGTCGGCGCGCTCGTCGTGTCGATTGCGTACCCCATCATCCGCTTCGTCACTCCGCCGCGCCTCGCGGAGGCGAACACGAACGAGGTCGAAGCGGGAGAGGTGACGGACCAGGAGTTCAGGGAGAAGGGATTCAAGATCATCCGGTTCGGCGCCGATCCCGTCATCGTCATCCGCGCGGCCGATGACAAGTTTCACGCCTACGCTGCGACCTGCACCCATCTCGACTGCATCGTCGGCTACCAGAAAGAACACAATCGGATCTGGTGTAACTGTCATGCCGGCGCCTACGACATGCAGGGGCGCAACATCTCCGGCCCGCCGCCGCGGCCCCTCGCGCCGTATCAGGTGAACCTGGTGCAGAAGAGCTCCGGTCCCGCAACCGTGATCGTGTCGAAGGCGTGATGTCATGAGTACACGATACGAGCGAATCCATGCATGGCTCGATGACCGGCTCCGGATCGGTACCGCACGAGATCTCGCAATGCACAAGACGGTGCCGATGCACCGGCACTCGGTCTTTTACTACCTCGGCGGGATGACGCTGTTTTTTCTCTTCATACAGATCTTCACCGGCGTGCTCCTCATGCTTTACTACCGTCCCGGCGCTGATGAAGCGTTCGAGTCGGTCGAGTTCATCATGACCGCGGTGCCTTTCGGATGGCTCATCCGGTCGATCCATTCGTGGTCGGCGAATCTGATGGTCTTTTTCGCCGTGGCTCACCTCGTCAGCGTTTTCTTCATGAAGGCGTACCGCGCTCCGCGCGAACTGACCTGGGTTTCGGGAGTCCTTCTGCTCTTCCTGATCCTGGGGTTCGGATTCTCCGGGTATCTGCTGCCCTGGAACCAGCTCGCATTCTTCGCTACCAAAGTAGGGACTGATACCGCGGGTGCAGTTCCGGTGATGGGCGAGTGGATCGTGAGGTTTCTCAGAGGAGGAGACCGCGTCAGTGGAGCTACTCTCGCTCGATTCTACGGCTGGCACGTGTCGTTGTTACCGGCACTGACCCTCGTGGTTCTGCTGGTACACCTCGCACTCGTTCAGATGAAGGGAATGAGTGTTCCTCCACACCTGGAGGAAGAGGCGAAGAGGCGGCCACCCATGAAGTTCTTTCCGCATTTCGCACTGCGCGATCTCTCCGGATGGATCGTCGCTCTCGGAGTGCTCGCCGCTCTCGCCGCTCTCTTCCCTTGGGAACTCGGTGAAAAGGCAGACCTCTTCGCGCCCGCTTACGAAGACATTCGCCCGGAGTGGTACTTCGTCTTCATGTTCCAGGCGCTGAAGGTCGTGCCCGGCGGTGAGATTTTCGGGATGTCGTACGAGGCGATTCCGCTGCTTCTGTTCGGACTGGGAGGTCTCGTGCTCCTGCTGGTGCCGTTCCTCGACCGTAATGTATCGAAGACGGGACGGAGCCCCGGGTGGACGATCGCGGGGGCTCTGATGCTTACCTTCGCCGTCGTGATGACGTGCTGGGGGTACGGCTCGCTGCTTCCTCTCTATGCGGTCCTGCTGAGCGTCATCGTTCTCCTTCTTCTTGCTTTCATCACCCGCGGACCGCGAAGCAGTCACGGCGCGCTTCTGCTCCTCGCAATGCTCGGCACCGCATCGGTTGCTTCGGCGGCACCGGTGAGTTCGTGTGTGGCGTGCCATGACAGCGAAATGTTCGATGCCGAGGCGCGGAAGCGCGTGGCTCTCTTCAGTAGTGATGTTCACGCGCAGCTCGGGCTCGGTTGCCACGATTGCCATGGAGGAAACCCCGATTCGAGGGTGTCGGATGATCCCGCGGCTGCAATGGATCCGGCGTTCGCCGCAAACCCGTACCGCGGAACTCCCGCTCGAGCCGCGATTCCGGAGTTCTGCGGACGGTGTCATTCGTCTGCCGAATACATGCGACGTTTCAATCCGGCCGCGCGGGTCGACCAGGTCACCGAGTACTGGTCGAGCCGGCATGGTCAGGCGCTCAGGGCTGGCGATCTGAACGTCGCCACCTGCGTCGACTGTCATTCCGTTCATGACATCAAGCGGCGTGACCAGCCGGGCTCGCCGGTGCATCCGCTGCTCGTCGCGGAGACATGCAGCAGATGCCATTCGGACGCGAAGCGAATGGCGCAATACAAGATGCCTGTCGATCAGTACGCCCGGTGGCGCGTGAGCGTTCATGCGAAGGCGATGTTCGAGAAGGAAGATCTGACCGCTCCCACCTGCAATGATTGCCACGGGAATCATGGAGCCACGCCGCCCGGAGTGGAAAGCGTGAGTTTCGTATGCGGACAGTGCCATGCGCGCGAGGCAGAGCTTTTCCGGGCCAGCGGCAAGAACGAAACATGGAGCCAGCACAACGAGATGATGGCCGGGCTCGAGTGCAGCGCCTGCCATGAGGGGCGACGCAGTACGATACGGATCACCGAATTCACCGAGTGCGTTTCCTGCCACGAGAACCACGGCGTGGTGCGGCCAACGGTTGCCATGCTGGGAGTCCTTCCGGATACGCCATGCGCCTTCTGTCATGAGGGTGCAGGAGCCCTTGCGACACGCGTCGCAGAACCGCGCAAGAAGGCCGAGAACTTCGCCGAGATGCGCGTTGCTCTTCTGAAGACGGCCGATGAGCTCGGGTTGAAGGGGGAGCAGCGTTTCGACTGGATGATCGATCGAGCTCTCGAGTTGCCGACCCATCTCGCCCGTGGAGGCCCTGGGGAGCAGCGGCTCCGGCCGGAGTTCGCACGGCTCTTCGAGAAGTTCCGCATCGGCAAGACTCATTACACCTACAAGGATGTGTCGGGGCAGGAGGTGTCGGTCGCGGTGCGGCGCTGCGACGACTGCCATGAGGAAACGGGTTCAGTCGGTCTCGTCAATGCTCAGGAGTACGTCGCCTCGACTCGAAGCCTGACCAGCATGATCGCCCGGGCCGAACGGATACTTCTGGCGGCCCATCGGGGAGGCGTGGAGGTTCGCACCGTAAGGCCGGAGCTCGACGCGGCGGTCGATGCACAGATCGAGCTGGAAACCCTCGTGCACACGTTCGCGA
>DASVLC010000365.1:0-1722 GCA_036385045.1 Thermoanaerobaculia bacterium
GCGGCGACCGATCGTCTGCAGGCGCTTCCTGCCGGGCAGATGTGCAACTACAAAATCAAGCTGACGGATATCAAGGAAGTAGACAAGGAGCTGATTGACTGGATCAGGACCGCATACGAAGCGGCGGGCTGACCGCCAGGCTCTTTCGTGCTCGCCTCGAAACCGCGCGTGCCAGAATCACGTACCGTATATGTGTGCGAAGACGTCTTGCAGTCGCGCTGATCGTCATCATTCCTACTTTCGCGGAGGCGCGGGTCGACCCGCCAGCGGTTTCGGAGTTCGTCGAGGCGCAGATGCGACGATCGCGGATTCCGGGGGTGGCCGTGGCGGTGGTCGGTCCCGGTGAGGCGGTGTATGCCGAGGGATTCACCCTCGGTGGCAGGCCAATTGGGCCCGACACTCCCTTTCTTCTCGGCTCGGTGACGAAGACGATCACCGCGCTGGCCATCGCACAGCTCGCGGACGGCGGGCGGCTTCGCTTCGATGATCCGGTGTCGATGCATCTGCCGGACTTTCGTATCCGGGCGGCTGACTCGGGAAAGGCGATCACGATTCGCCACCTCCTGACGCACACGAGCGGATTGCGCCAGTGGAGCGGGCACGACCGGCGCGCGCAACACGAGGGCCGGTTCGATCACATAGCGCCGGCGAGGCCGCCAGGCAGCGCCTTCGAGTATTCGAGTCTCAACTACATCATCCTCGGCAGCGTGATCGAGCGAATCTCCGGTATGTCCTACGGCGAGTATGTGAAGCAATTCATCTTCACGCCGCTGGAGATGACGAACAGCTTTGCCGATCTCGAATCCGCACGACGCCGCGGGCTCGCTCCGGGTCATCGCTACCTGTATGGCCTGACGATGCCCGCGTCCGAGAGGCAGCAGCCCGCACCGCTGATCCCCACGGGATTCCTGATCTCGAGTGCGCGCGATCTGGCGAACTACCTCTCGATGCTGCTGAACGACGGACGATTTCGAGAGCGGCAGATCGTTTCCCCGGCGATTCTGCGTGAGATGTTCACGCCGTGGGACGGTGCCCCGACCGGACCCGGGATGGGCTGGGGCATCGGAAGCACGACGATCGGGCACGCTGGTTCGACGCCGGCGTCAAGCGCGCGGCTGTCGCTGCTTCCGGCCCACCGGATGGGAATCGTCGTTCTGACGAATGTGAACAGCGGGCCGTTCTTCTCCGGAACCGCGGCGCTGAGCGGCGGCGTGACGCGCATCGCACGCGGAGAGAGCGCCGCGCCGATTCGCCCCGACGAGATCCTCCTCAAGCTCGCCCTTCTCGCTCTCGTGCTGTTCAGCGTCGTCAGGCTGATTCTCAGGCTGCGTCAGTGGTCGCGGCGTGGCTTTCCCCGCCGGTTCGTAGCGACGCGCCGTACGCTCATGCCGCTCGTCACGGAAGCCGCCGCTGCCATTCTCGCCGTAATCGTACTTCCCAGATGGATCGGTGTTCCTCTGCTGACGATTCTCGAGTACTTTCCCGATCTCGGCATTGCCATCGTCGTCAGCGTCGTCATCGGAATCTCCGGTGCGATAGTCCGGTCACTGTTGCTGAGCGATGGACGGCATGCGGCTGACACTCTTCACGGCAGCGCCACCTCGTCGATCTGAAACGCGAACTCTCCGGGCTCAGGGCCGCCGCTGAAGATCACGGCCATCACGTCGCTGCCGTCGATCCCGAGGTCTTTCCATGCGACTTCCACCAGTTGCCATTCCGCGC
>DASVLC010000366.1:0-5137 GCA_036385045.1 Thermoanaerobaculia bacterium
CACGCGACTCAACACGACCTGGGCGTAAATCTGATGGCGCCCGCGATAGGTAATCGCGCCGGCGAAACCGACCATCAGGATGGCCACTGCAATGAAGGTTTTCCGCAGGTTCAACGTGTCGATTCACCCCGGTTTGCGAACAGTCACGGTAGCACCGTCATTTCGTTGTTTGCGGTCTCCGGCTTTAGGGCAGGTCGCTCCTGCGTTCGATCGTCGGGTTCCGATCGCGTGATTTTCAGCAGGCCGCTACGCGACCCCTGCGCCGGATCGCAACTCCCCGAGTCGCGGCGTCACGCCGCTGCCTGGCTTCCAAGAAGCTCCCAGTGTTTATGCGGGTTTCCCGAGCCCGAGCCCGGGCCCGAATCGCAATCCCGAAAAGCCGGGCGCGGGCTCGGGCCCGGGTTTCTCACTCTCAGTCGCGGCGCCCGGCCGTCCCTGGCTCGGATGACAGGGCGGAGGACGATGAAGGACCCGACGATCGACGACTCAGCACGCGCCACCGCCCCTCCCACCCGACACAATTCGGTGACAGACGCCCTTCGATCGCTCCAGAAAGTGTCGCCCTGGGGTACACATACCCGTTCCGGACATACGGCCGCGGCTTCCGGTGTTCTTCGGGGCTGGCTCTCCATCTCGCGCGCCACACTCGGTGAACTTCAGCCGGCCATTGAACGAATGACGATCAATCGAATTCTGCGCCTCGCTTTCTCGACGATGCTGCTCGCATCGTTCTCCTTCCTTCTCGCCTGCAAAGGGGACGCGCCGGCAGCCGCGGCAAGTCAGAAGAAGGGTGGCCGTCCTCCTGCCGTCGTTCAGCTCGCCCCGGTCGAGCAGGGCTCATTCGACGTTTCGATTCGAGTCGTCGGACGCCTCATTGCGGTCTCGTCCGCCGAGCTGTTCGCGCGAGCCGACGGGCCGATCACCGCGGTGCACGCCGGAAGCGGCGATCGGGTGAGGAAAGGCCAGCTGCTCGCGACGATCGATCCTGCCGATGCGCAGCAGCGTGTCGCTCAGGTCCGGGCCGCGCTCCGGATGGCAGAAGCGACGCGCTCCCAGCGCGAGTCGCTGCTCGCGGTTGCACGCGCACAGGCGAATCGTGCCGAATCGCTGTTCGGGCAGAACCTGCTGTCGCAGAGTGACCTGGACAATGCGCAGGCGGAGCTCGCCAGCGCGCAGTCGCAGCTCGAGCTCGCGCGCGCCCAGGTGGAACAGGCGCGTGCGAATCTCAACGCCTCGACACTCTCGCTCGAACAGACGCGGATCGTTGCGCCCTTCGACGGATTCATCGGTACTCGTCATCTCGATCGTGGCGCACACGCCACTACGAACAGGCCGGTGTTCAGCATCGTCGACATCTCTACGATCCGCACCACCGTCGCGATTCCGGCCGCCAATGCCGTACACGTTCGCATCGGCCAGAGTGCCGCGGTGACCGCTGACGTTCTGCCCGGCCGGACGTTCCAGGGAACCGTCAGTCGCGTTTCCTCGGTCTTCGACCCACAGACCAATACCGTCGAGGCCGAGATCGAAGTGCCGAATCCGGAAGGCGTCCTCAAGCCGGGGATGTTCGGCAGCGTCGCGATCGCCTACCGCACGACTCCGACCGCGTTGATGGTTCCTCAGTCAGCCGTGCTTCAGAACGAGAGCGAGCAGTGGCTGTTCGTCGCCGCGAAATCGGCGGAGGGAACCACCGTTCGACGGGTCACCGTAAGGACGCTTCAGTCCGCCGATCGCGCGTTGCAGAAGGTCGCGGTAGAACCACTGGAAGGAGCTCTCGCCCCCGGTGATCCGGTCGTCGTCCTGGGACACGAGTCGCTCAGTGATGGCGCACGCGTCATGGAGGGGCGGCAGTGAGTCTCGCGTCCGTCAGCGTCCGGAGGCCGGTCACGGCCGTCATGGTGTTCCTGATCGTCATCCTGCTCGGATCGATCGCCTTCTCACGCCTTCCGGTCGACCTGATGCCGGAGCTCGTCTATCCGACGCTGACGGTCCGCACCGAGTATTCGAACGTCGGGCCGCAGGAGATCGAGGATCTGATCACACGGCCGATCGAAGAGGCAGTCGCCGCGATCGCTGGCGTCGAAGAGATCACTTCCTCATCGTCCGAAGGCAACTCCGCGGTGCGCGTCGCCTTCACCTGGGGGACGGACCTCGACGAGGCGGCCGACGAGATCCGCAATCGCGTCGAGCGGATCCGCGGCCAGCTCCCTGAAGGTGCGCAACCGCCTCGGGTTTTCAAGTTCGACCTCTCCGCTTTTCCGATTCTTTTCCTCGGAGTCTCCTCCGGGACGATGGGCCCGATCGAGCTTCGGGAGTTCACCGAAGAGCGGATCAACCGGCGGCTCGAACGTGTCCCGGGAGTCGCAGCGCTCGACATTCGCGGAGGACTGCGGCGACAGATTCAGATCGAGCTGGACCGTGACAGGATGCTCGCGTTAGGCCTTACCGCCGACCAGGTCACCCGTCTTCTGCGTGAGGAAAACCTGAATCGCCCGGCCGGTAAGGTCGAAGAGGGCAACCTCGACGTCTTTCTCCGGACCGTTGGCGAATACCAGGCCGCCGAAGACGTCGGAGCCACCGTGGTCGACGTCCGGGAAGGTACTCCGATCTACCTCCGGGACATCGCGACGGTTCGTGAGGGCGTCGAGGAAGTGACGTCGCGCACCCGGATCAATGGTCAGCCGGGCATCCGTGTGGCGATCAACAAGCAGTCTGGCGCGAATACCGTGCAGGTCGCCGAGGGGGTGCTGAGCGAGGTCGCGCGGATCAATGCCGACTATCCGAACGTCCAGGTCGTCACGATCATCGACACCAGCACCTACATCAAGAACTCGATCCGCAACGTCCGGAACTCGGCGATCATCGGCGGCATCCTGGCGGTGCTCGTACTGCTCTTCTTCCTCAGGTCCGAGCGCTCGACTCTGGTCATCGCCACCTCGATTCCGATCTCGGTGATGGCAACCTTCGCTCTCGTCTACTTCACCGGCTACACCTTGAACATCATGACGTTCGGCGGGCTCGCGCTCGGGGTAGGCATGCTCGTCGACAACGCGATCGTCGTGCTCGAGAACATCTTCCGAAAAAAGGAAGAGGGCTCGGACGCAAAGACGAGTGCGACCGTCGGCACTGGCGAGGTCGCGATGGCGATCACCGCCTCGACGCTCACGACCATCGCCGTCTTCCTCCCGATCGTCTTCATGGAAGGCGTCAGCGGTGTGATGTACAAGCAGCTTGCAGCCGTCGTCGCGTTTGCCCTCTTCGCCTCACTGGCCGTCGCGCTGACGCTCATCCCGGTGCTCTCGTCGCGCGTTCTCGCAATCAGGAGCAACGGCAGAAAGTCCCCTCTCGCTCCCGTCTACAGCTGGAGCGGCCGTCTGCTCGGGAAGCTGGAAGATCGTTACCGTAACGGCATCTCATGGAGTCTGGGTCACCGGAAGACCATCATCGGCGGCGCACTGCTCCTCTTCGCCGGGAGCCTCGCGCTCATACCCCTCATCGGCTCGGAGCTGATGCCGAAGACGGACGAGGGCGAAGTACGCGTCGACGCGGAGATGGCGATCGGCACGCGGCTCGAGCTGATGGACCGAACGATGCTGGAGATCGAGCGCGTGGTCCGCGCGGAGGTCCCCGAGGCGTCGGATCTTCTGACTTCGGTGGGCGGTGGTGGCGGCGGCTGGGGCGGTGGCTCGGCCAACACCGGAAATGTCCGCGTCAGTCTCGTTCCTCAATCAGAGCGCAGTCGTTCCTCAGCGGAAATCGCGGAAGCACTACGCTCGAAACTGATGCACATCCCAGGTGCCCAGATCCGGACGCGCGAAGGCTCCGGCCTCTTCGTGATGCGCCTCGCCTTCGGCGGTGGAGACGAAGGGCTTCAGGTCGAGATCCGCGGCCACGAGTTGCAGACCTCGTACGCACTCGCCGAGAAAGTCCGTACGGCCCTTCAGGACGTGCCGGGAATCAGCGACGTACGCGTGGCTCGTGAGGCAGGACGTCCCGAGCGCGTGATCCGGATCGATCGCGAGAAGATCGCGCGTCTCGGCCTGTCGATGACGCGGGTCGCGGCAATCGTCGAGACGAATCTGGCCGGCTCTCGCGCGACCGTTCTTCGCCGCGCCGGTCGTGAGTACGACATCTTCGTCCGCCTGAGAGAAGGCGATCGCCAAGTGCTCTCCGATATCGAAGGCGTCTCGCTCGTATCGGCAACCGGCGAAAGCGTTCCACTGAGCAGCGTGATCGAGGTCGAGTACGCAAAGGGGCCGGTCGTCATCGATCGCAAAGACCAGGAGCGCGTCCTTTTCGTTTCTGCGAACGTCGCGGGCCGCGACCTCGGCTCCGTAGCCACCGACGTTCGGACCGCGCTGCGCGGCATCGAACTGCCGGATGGATTCGCCTTCGTCCTCGGTGGCGAATACGAAGAGCAGCAGAAAGCACGCATGGCGCTCCTGATTACCCTGGCACTGGCGATTCTGCTCGTCTACATGGTCATGGCAGCGCAGTTCGAAGACCTGCTCGATCCGTTCGTCGTCATGTTCTCGATTCCGATGGCAGCCGTCGGCGTCTTCATTACCCTGTTCCTGACGAAAACGACATTCAACATTCAGAGTTACATCGGGATGGTCATGCTCGCCGGCATCGTCGTGAACAACGCGATCGTGCTCGTCGACTACACCAACCTGCTCCGTCGTCGTGACGGAATGCCTCTGCTCGACGCCGTCGTCGAGGGCGGACGCCGCCGCCTGCGCCCCATCCTGATGACCACCACGACGACACTCCTCGGCCTGATTCCCCTCAGCCTCGCGCTCGGCGAGGGCTCGGAAGTTCAGGCTCCCATGGCTCGCGCGGTGGTCGGAGGCCTGACCGTCTCCACCTTCGTCACCCTGTTCCTCGTGCCGGTCGTCTACACCGTTCTCGCGGAATGGCAGGACCGGCGCCGCCACGCGCGGGCAGCACGGCTGGAAGCGAGTCCGGAACCGGCGGGGTAGGGGCGGTTCCTTCCGCGGAGTTCCTCGGAGTTCCTCGGAGTTCCTCGGGGTTCCTCGGGGTTCCTCGGGGTTCCTCGGGGTTCCTCGGTTCCTCGGTTCCTCGGTTCCTCGGGCCTCTCACGTGCCTGTCATCCTGCCTGTCATCCCGAGCCGCC
>DASVLC010000367.1:0-16472 GCA_036385045.1 Thermoanaerobaculia bacterium
TGATCATGCGCCAGGGTGGGTTGGGCGGTGCTTTCTGCCCGGTCGTCGATGACGGGATCCTTCGACCGTCCTCCACCCCTCCCGCCCACGCCCCCACCCTCGGGGTTCCGGCGGCTCAGGATGACAGCACAATGGCCTTAACTTAAGCCCATTAAGGCTGTCATCCTGAGCGTAGCGAGGGATCTGGGTGGGCGGGCGGTGCGATGCTCGTGTTTGGCACCGCCCATCCCCCAGATCCCTCGCTACGCTCGGGATGACATGCGTGGACGTGACGCGCACCGTGGTGGGATGGCGCGATGGAGGAGGCCGAAAGTGAGGAGATGAGTAGGGCGGCTTTGGCTTAAGTTTAAGTTAAGGCCATTGGGATGACAGGGGGTTGGCACCGTCTGCACGCTCGATGTCATTTCGGGGATGGTCGTACGCGTTGGAAAGCGGCGTCTGAGGCCGCCGCACTCCAAAGCGCTTCGCGCGACGATATGGGCGACGAGTGTCGGGATCACTCGCCCCCCCCTCACACCTTCGTCAGCTTCGCGTACTTCGCGATGAATTTCTTGGTTCCGTGGCGTTCGAAGTAGACGGAGAGTTTGGCGTCGGGGCCGTTGCCTTCCATGGTGAGGATGGTGCCGATGCCGAACATTTCGTGGCGGACGCGCTGGCCGCGTTTGAGGTCGGCGGAGGGGGCTTCCTGTGCCTTGGCGGCCTGGATGGCCGAGGGGTCGAACTGGACCGGGGTGTTCTGGAAGAACGACAGCACGCCGTTCACTGAGGAGTCGTGCTTCTGGGCGGCCGGAGCAGACGAGCGGGGGGCGGCGGCCTGCGTTCTGTTAGGCGCAGGGCGGGCGGGTGAAGGGCGGTTGTAGGAGCCCGAGGATGAGCCTGAGCGAGTCGACGAGCCGCCTGACGACCACCGATCACCGGATGAGCGCCGGTCTGATGATGACAGGGGACGGTCACGCCAGGTCGGCTCCTGCGAGGAGCGATAGGAGCTGGCGAGGCGCAGCGTTTCTGTGACTTCTTCGGGAAGCTCCTGCAGGAACGGCGACGGGTTCTGCTCGCGGAACCTTCCGTGGACGCGCCGCTCGAAGGCGTGGCTGCAGAACAGCAGCTCGCGCGCGCGCGTCATGCCGACATAGCAGAGGCGTCGCTCTTCCTCGAGGTCTTCGTTGCGCTCGAGCGATTGCGAGTGCGGGAGGATGCCCTCTTCCATGCCGACGAGAAAGACAACCTTGAACTCGAGCCCCTTCGCGGCATGGAGGGTCATCAGCGTGACCCCCTTCTGCGATTCATAGCGATCGAGGTCCGACATCAGCGTCAGCGAGTCGAGATAGTCGGAGAGCGATGCGCCGGGGTTCTGGTCGGAGAACTCACGCGCGGAGTTGAGCAACTCCTCGAGGTTCTCGAGCCGCGACTCGTCCTGCAGGTCGCGCGATTCCTGAAGCATCCGGCGGTAGCCGGTGCGGATGAGCACGTAGTCGACGAAGTCGTGAATCGGATTCGAGGCGGCGCGCTGCAGGTCCTGGACGATGTCGCGAAACTCCTTCACAGCACGCGCTGCCCGCGACGGAAGGAATCCGAGGTCGCCTTCAATCACGGTCCAGACAGGGACGTCCTGTGCCGCCGCCTGTTCCGTGAGCGCCGCGAGGGTGGTATCGCCGATTCCGCGCGATGGGCTGTTGATCACCCGCTCGATCGAGGGCGTGTCGTGCGGGCGCAGAGTGAGCCTGACGTAAGAGAGCGCGTCCTTGATCTCGGCACGTTCATAGAACTTGACGCCGCCGACCACGGAGTACGGCAGGTTCGCGCGCAGCAGCTCTTCTTCAAAGGGACGCGACTGCGCGTTGGTCCGGAAGAGAACGGCAAAGTCGGTGAGCTTGTATTTCGAACGGAACGACGAGATTTTCTCGAGGACGAACTGCGCCTCTTCGCGATCGTTGCTGCAGGTGACGATCCGCACCGGATCGCCCTTGCCGCCCTTCGTAAAGAGGGTCTTTCCCTTGCGGGCGATGTTGTTGGAGACGACTCCGGTCGCGGCGCCGAGGATGTTGCCGGTCGAGCGGTAGTTCTCCTCGAGCTTGATGATCCTCGCGCCGGGAAAGTCGCGCTCGAAGTTGAGGATGTTGTTGATGTCGGCGCCACGGAAACGGTAGATCGACTGGTCCTCGTCACCGACGGCGACGATGTTGCCTTCCTTCCCGGCGAGCAGCTTTACCAGGACGTACTGCGCGCGGTTGGTGTCCTGGTACTCGTCGATCAGCAGATGCGGAAAGCGTTCGTGCAGCTCGGCGCGGATGTCGTCGTTTTTTTCGAGGAGCTGGACGTAGTTGCCGATCATGTCGTCGAAGTCCATCGCATCGAACTCGCGCAGCTTCTTCTGGTAGAGGCGATAGATCTCGGCGACGCGGGCGCCGAAGAAGTCGTGGTTGGTCTTCTCGTACTCGACCGGCCCGATCAGCTCGTTCTTCGCATGCGAGATACGGGTGAGCACCGCACGGGGAGGAAAGGCTTCGTCGTTGACGTTGAGCTCCCGCATGCAGCGGCGGATGAGCGTCATCTGGTCCGAGGTGTCGTAGATGGCGAACGACTTCGTGAAGCCGAGGCGGTCGGCGTGACGCCGGAGGATCCGCAGCGACGTCGAGTGGAAGGTGCCGACCCAGGGACGCGAGCCGCCGGTCGGCGGGACGAGCTGGTCGACGCGGTGCAGCATTTCGGCGGCCGCTTTGTTGGTGAAGGTGACAGCGAGGATGCCCGAGGGGCGGACGCCCATCTCACCCATGAGGTAGGCGATGCGGTAGGTGATGACGCGGGTTTTTCCCGAGCCTGCGCCGGCGAGGACGAGCAGCGGTCCGGTGCCATGCGTGACTGCCTCGCGCTGCTGGGGATTGAGTCCGGAGAGATCGATCATCTGGAGGGCGCATGGTAGCAGCGACGCGGGGCGACGCCGAGGAACCGGTGGCGGGCGCGGGCATTCATCGGAGGCCCGCGATGTGACCGGGAACGCATCTCTCGGTGATGCTGTTCTGCCCTGTGACCGGACGTTTCAGGTAGACTCGCCGCTCGGTCGATCCCCAAGGAGGGTACGTCTATGCTCATGTTTGTTGGCCCGTTAGGACTTCCGGAACTTCTGATCATCCTGGTGATCGTCATGGTGATCTTCGGCGCGAGCAAGCTGCCGCAGCTCGGCAAGGGTCTCGGCGAAGGGATCTCCAACTTCAAAGAGAGCCTTTCGAAGGGCAACAAGGACGACAAGGCCCCGTCTGACGACAAGACGGCCTGATCGGGTTTGAACCAGCGTCTGAACGTCACAGCCCCCCTCCGCTGGCTGATCACCGGGGCCGCCGGCATGCTCGGCTCGGACCTCCGGCAGTTGCTGACCGATCAAGGTGAGCAGCTGGTCGCCCTCGACAGGTCCGAGCTCGATATCACCGACTCGACGGCCGTCAACGCCTGCATCAACGATCACAGCCCCTCCATCATCGTGAACTGCGCCGCTTACACGGCGGTCGACCGTGCGGAAGAGGAAGAGGGGCTCGCCACCGCGATCAACGGCTCGGCAGTCGAGCACCTCGCGGCAGCAGCAAATGCAGTCAACGCGCTGCTCGTTCAGGTCTCGACCGATTTCGTCTTCGACGGCTCGAGCGAGCGGCCGTACGAGGTTACCGATGCGACAGCTCCGGTCTCCGCCTACGGGCGTTCGAAGCTGGTCGGCGAGATCAATGCGGCAACGGCGCGAAAACACCTCATCGTCCGGACGTCATGGCTCTTCGGAGAGAACGGGCCGAGCTTCGTCGCAGCGATCCGCAATCAGATCGCGAAGGGCACCAACCCGCTGCGCGTCGTGTCCGACCAGAGAGGGCGACCGACCTACACGCCTCATCTCGCCGCGGCACTCATCCGGCTTGGACGGCTCGAGGATGCGCGTGGAATTTTCCATTACGCCGATGAGGGGGAGTGCTCGTGGTACGACCTCGCGCAGGCGATCGTGGAGGAGAGCGGGGCCAGCGTGGACGTGGTGCCGGTGACCACCGGGGAGTTCCCCCGACCGGCGCGGAGGCCGGCCTATTCGGTGTTGTCGACCGAGCGGTACGAGCGGGTGACAGGGGTTGCGCCGGCGTCGTGGCGGGAGGGGTTGGGGGAGCTTCTTGAATTGAGAATTGAGAATTGAAAATTGAAAATTGAAAACCGAACAACGTGGGCGCCGGTGGGGCGGAGGTGAGCACTACAAGCCACAAGCGGTGGTCTGATCAGCGAGTAGCGCCGTAGGCGCGGTTGACCTTAGCCCAGGACAGGTCCTGGGAAAACGCATCTTCGACAACAGTCCCGTAGGGACGATTGATGAACGAAAAGTCAACCGTCCCTACGGGACTTGTCTTTCGATCACGATTCCCCAGGACTTCGTCCTGGGCTAATGTCAACCGCGCCTAGGGCGCTGATCGCGTTTTCAATTTTCAATTTTCAATTTTCAATTCAAGCTGCTCCCCACATCAGATACTCCACGTTTCCCTCCGCCCCTTTGACCGGGCTCTCGATGACGTTCCTGACGTCGATCCCCAGCGCGCTCGCGCAGGTGACTACGCGGTCGATGGCTCCGCGGCGTTTTTCTTCGTCGCGGACGATGCCGCCTTTGCCGACTTCGTGCTTGCCGACTTCGAACTGCGGCTTGATCAGTGCTACGAGCTCGCCGCGGAGGAAGGTGACGACGGCGGGAAGGATGAGGGTGAGGGAGATGAACGAGACGTCGATGGAGACGAAGTCGATCGGCTCGTCGAAGCTCTCTGGAAGGAGGTAACGGGCGTTCACTTTCTCGCGAACGACGACGCGCGGATCGTTGCGGAGCGAGATGTCGAGCTGGCCGTAGCCGACGTCGACCGCGTAGACCTTCGCCGCGCCGTGCTTCAGCATCACGTCGGTGAAGCCTCCGGTGGAGGCGCCGATGTCGGCGCAGATTTTCCCCGTCAGGTCGAGACCGAATTCGCTTACCGCGTGCGCGAGCTTCATTCCGCCGCGGCCGACCCACGGATGTTCGAGCTCGGCGATCCGCAGCTCGTCCTCGCTCGTGACGGTGGATCCAGCCTTGTCGACGTACTCACCGTTGACGAGGACGCGGCGCGCCATGATCAGCGACTGCGCCTTCGAGCGCGTCTCGACGAGAGCGCGCTCCACGAGCGCGACATCAAGGCGCTGACGCTGCTGCTTCACGGCCACCGGACGATGCGCCGCTCAGCTTCGGGCAACCGCAACCGGGAAGCGCTCTCCTTCACGCTGCGTCGCGAGGAACTTGCGCACGCGGTTCGCGATCCCTTCGGCGTGAAGGTCGTACTGGGCACGCAGCACATCCTGCGAACCATGATGGACGTACTCGTCAGGAATGCCGATCCGGTGGAAGCGGACGTCGTTGAGGCCGAGCTGCTCGCAGCGCTCCATGATGGCCGCGCCGAAGCCGCCGGCGAGCGAGCCTTCTTCCACCGTAATGACTGACGAAAAAGGCTTACAGTATTTCTTGACGAGATCGTCATCGACCGGCTTGATGAAACGGCCGTTGACGACGCTGACGCTGATCCCCTCTTTCGCCAGGATCTCCGCCGCCTCGACGGAAGGCCAGACCTCGTTGCCGATCGCGAAGATCGCCCCGGCATCTCCTTCGCGCATCACCTCGCCCTTGCCGATCGGCAGCGCCTTCATCTCGGGCTCGAGCGTGACGCCGACCCCGTTGCCGCGTGGATAGCGGAGCGACGCCGGATGCCCGCACTCGAGCGCGGTCTTCAGCATGTGCCGCAGTTCGTTCTCATCCTTCGGCGCCATGCAGATCATGTTCGGGAAGACGCGCAGATACGCCATGTCGTAGATGCCGTGATGCGTCGGGCCGTCCGCTCCCGCGATACCGCCGCGGTCGAGACAGAAGACGACCGGCAGATCCATGATTGCGACGTCGTGAAAGACCTGATCGAACGCACGCTGCAGGAACGTCGAGTAGATCGCCGCGACCGGCTTCATCCCCTGCGTGGCCATGCCGCCCGAGAATGTGATCGCATGCTCCTCGGCGATGCCGACATCGAACATCCGATCGGGATACGCCTTGCCGAACTTGTCGAGCCCGGTCCCCTCGGGCATCGCCGCCGTGACGCCGATGATCTTCGGATCTTTGGCCGCGAGCTCGACGAGAGCGTCGGCGAAGACCGCCGTGTAGGTAGGCGGCAGAGGGACGCCCGCGGCTTTGTGGACTTCGCCGGTCACGATGTCGAACGGATTCACACCATGCGACCAGATCGGCTTGTTCTCGGCCGGCTTGTAGCCCTTCCCCTTCTTGGTGATGACGTGGATGAGGAGTGGCCCATCGTACTCACGCTGCTCCTCGAAGAGATCGAGGAGGAACGGCAGATCGTGGCCGTCGTAGGGTCCGAGGTACTTGAAGCCGAGCTCCTCGAACAGAGTGCCGGGGACGATCATGTGCTTGAAGACCTGCTCGACATCGCTGGCGAGACCGTGAACCTTCTTGCCGACGAGCGGGATGCGGTCCATCACGCCTTTGGCCAGATCCTTCATCTGGTTGTAGCGCTGGCCCTTGATGATCTGGTTCAGGTAACCGGAAATCGCTCCGACATTGGTCGAGATCGACATGTCGTTGTCATTGAGGATGATCATCAGCTTGCGCTTGAGATGTCCCGCCTGATTGAGCCCTTCGAGTGCGAGTCCGCCGGAAAGGGCTCCATCGCCGATGATCGAGACGACGCGGTAGTCTTCCTTGCGGAAGTCGCGGGCGACGGCGATGCCGAGCCCGGCCGAGATCGAGGTCGAGGCATGGCCGGCGTTGAATACGTCGTACTCCGACTCTTCACGCTTGCAGAAGCCGGAGATGCCGTCGTGCTGCCGGATCGTGGCGAAGGTGTCGCGACGGCCGGTGATCAGCTTGTGGGGGTAGCTCTGGTGCCCCGTGTCGAACA
The DNA here is from genome assembly GCA_036385045.1 of Thermoanaerobaculia bacterium. Taxonomy (GTDB): domain Bacteria; phylum Acidobacteriota; class Thermoanaerobaculia; order Gp7-AA8; family Gp7-AA8; genus QHVT01. The sequence goes on from DASVLC010000367.1 coordinate 6,939, forward strand.
CGATCTGGTCGCGCGGGGTGTCGAACATGTAGTGCAGCGCGAGCGTCAGCTCGACGATGCCGAGGTTTCCACCGAAGTGGCCTCCGACGCGGGAGACGACATCAATGATGGTCTCGCGAATCTCCTCGGCGACCTGGGGGAGCTGCTTGCGATCGAGCTTGCGGAGGTCGGCCGGCGTTTCGATCGAGTCGAGTAGTCTTGGCATTCTTGGTTTTCCTGGAGCCGCTCAGCTTCGGCGACCGCAGATGAAACGTGCGATCGGCGCGAGGAAATTCACGCGACCGGCGATAGTATCAGCGTTTGCTACGGCTTCGGCCAGCAGCTTGTCTACTTCTGCCCTCGCTGCTTCCACGCCAAAAAGCGCCGGATAGGTCAATTTCCCCTGAGCAACGTCCTTCCCGGCCGTCTTGCCGAGGGCTTCGGACGACTCCTCGATATCGAGCAGGTCGTCGACGATCTGGAAAGCGAGCCCGGCTGCGTCGCCCCAGCGCTTCAGTGCCTCCAGAGCGTCATCGGAGGCTCCTCCGAGCAGACCGCCGAGCACGGCCGAGGCGGTGAAAAGGCGCCCGGTCTTGTTCCTGTGGATGAACTCGAGCTCGCGGATGAGGGCGTCGCGATCGGCGCTACGCTCCTGCGAACGCTCGGCTTCGAGGTCGGCGACCTGTCCGCCGATCATGCCGCGGGAGTCGACGGCTCCAGCGACTGCAGCAACGGCCTGGAGCTGTCGAGCCGGGTCGACCCCCTTCACCGGGCGCGCAAGCCAGGAGAACGCCTCGGTGAGCAGTGCATCGCCGGCAAGGATTGCCATCGCATCGCCGTAGACGACATGTGTGGTCTTCCGACCCCTCCGCAGATCGTCATTGTCGAGAGCCGGCAGGTCGTCGTGGACGAGCGAATAGGTGTGGATCAGCTCCAGGGCGGCGAACGGAACCATGAGCCGTTCTACTTCGGCTCCGCACGCCTCGGCGGCTGCGAGTGCCACGATCGGCCGGAGCCGTTTGCCGCCGCCAAGGACGGCGTAACGCATCGCCGCGTGAATCACGGCGGGAGGGGTCGTCTCGACGGGAAGAGTGGCGTCGAGGATCCGATCGACTGCTGCCCGTCGTCCGGACAGGTAGTCGCCGATCTCCACTACTCGCGCTCCTCTTCGTCCTCGTCTTCTTCGAAGGCTTCGGTGACCGGCTGCCCTTTCGCGTCGGCGAGGATCAGCTCGATCTTCTTCTCCACTTCCTCGAGACGCTGATGACAGAAGCGGGAAAGCCCGATCCCTTCCTCGAAAAGCTTGAGCGACTCGTCGAGCGGCAACTCCTCGGCTTCGAGGCGCTGCACGATGGTCTCGAGCTTCTGAAATGCCTTTTCGAATTCGTTGGGATTCGGACGGCCGGCCATCGAGCGGCTTTATAGCATGGGGAACGGGGCGCTTACGCGAATTGAGAATTGGGAATTGAGAATTGAGAATTGGGCAGCGCTGCCCTGTCATCCCGAGCGAGTGACGGCGGTGCGCCGCGACTGAGGGAAAGAAACGCGAGCCGTTGTGCGCGAAGGCCTGCATGACGATCTGGTTCTCTTGTCGGTCCTTCCTTGCCCATGCCTTGTTGCCCTTCTCCCCCCGCGCTTTTTGCGGGGGGAGAAGGTGCCGAAGGCGGATGAGGGGGGCCGAACAATCGCCCTTCACTTGCAACTTGCTCGCTTGTGGCGGGTTGCGCGGCCCCTCACCCGGCCCTTCGGCTTCGCTCAGGGCCACCCTCTCCCCGCTAAAATCGAGGGGAGAGGGGCGACAGGTCTCATGTTCGGTGAGGCGCATGTCGCGCGAAAACCGGGGATGCTCCGCTCCGCCTCGCACCCCAGGCTACCATCCGGCTGCCGCTCCGCGGCGCCCAAAACTGTATGAACACCGGGTTCCTGGAAGATCGCATGAAGCCCCGCCGAATCACGATGGCTGCCCGTGCTCAGCGCAAGGACTTCGCCATCGCGAGCGATTCAGTCCCGGTCACACGACACGCGCGTCAGTAACGGGAAGCGCCGTGAGCTCGCCGAGCCGTGCTTCCAGCTCTTCGAGCGTGAAGGGCTTCTGGATCGACAGCACGTTAGGGCGCCCTGCCATCGCACGCAGCATCGGCTCGTCGCCGAATCCGCTCGCCATCAGTACGCGCTGGTGTGGTCGTGTCACCAGGAGACGATCGAGGGTTTCGGGACCGGTCAGACCGGGCATACTCACATCGAGAATCACGACGTCAGGATCGAGACCGGCTTCGAGTTGCTTCAGTGCCAGGGCTCCGTCGACGCTGGTGTGAACCTCATAGCCGCAGATCTCGAGCAGCGCCGTCACTCCTGCTCTCACCAGATCGTCATCGTCGACGAGCAGGACCCGGAGCACTCCATCATTCGAAGTCGCGGTGGCGAGCGTCTCAGGCTGCTCGTCTTTCGGCGCGACTCCGAGAGCGACTGGAAACAGGAGGCGAACCTCCGTCCCCTCACCGGGCGTGCTGTCGATCTCGAGTCTGCCCTCGTGCGCCTTCGCTGCTCCATAGGCGATCGCCAGCCCGAGGCCTGTTCCTTTTCCTGCCTCCTTCGTGGTGAAAAAGGGCTCGACAGCACGAGCTTGTACGTCGGGAGTCATCCCCGTACCGCTATCGACGACGGCCACTTCCACGAGACCGTCCCGGGTTGTGCGGGTCCGGATCGTCAGGTCGCCCCCTTCCGGCATCGCGTCGATTGCGTTGATGCAGACGTTCATGAGGGCATGTGTCAGTGCAGTCGAATCCCCTTCGACAGCGGGCAACGACTTCTCGAGATCAGTCACGAAATGGATCTTGCTGAACGTGGTGCGTCCCAGCAGCTCGGCGATTTCTCCACACGTCTCGTTCAGATCGACAGGCCCACGCGTCTCGATCACCGGCCGCGAGAAGTAGAGGAGACTGCGAACGACGGTGCGGCCGCGCACGGAGGCGTTGATGATGGCTTCGAGCGTACGCGACGTCGGATCGGATGGCGAGATGGCGTTGCGGCGTGCCTCGGCACTGCTGAGGATGGCGGCAAGGACGTTATTCAGTTCGTGAGCAACGCCTCCAGCCAGACGGCCCAGACTCTCGATCTTCTGCGACTCGTGAAGTTGAGCCATCAGCTTGAGACGCTCCTCCTCGGCGAGACGGCGCGGCGTGATGTCTCGAACGATTCCCTCGGAGGCAATCACCTCGCCCTTCTCATCTCTGATGAGCGTGTTCCACTGTTCCGTCCAGACGACTTCCCCATCCTTTCGAATCCAGCGCAGTACCACAGGCTCGTCGGGAGGCACTGCTCCCCGTCTCGCCGCTTCGAGCAGTGGCCGATCCTCCGGATGGACGACTTTGCGCCCCAGGTCTGAATCGGCGTAGTAGTCCTCCGGCTCATAGCCGAACAGCCGTCTGCAGGAGGGACTCATGTAAGTGAAGCGGGGCTGGGGAAGCATGTCGAAGCGGAAGACCACATCACGCGCGTTCTCGGCCAGTAGTCGGAATCGGTTCTCACTCACCGCGAGTGCAGCAACGGCCCTAAGCGACCGCAGCCGCTGCACGAACAGCAGGCCGATGGCCAGAGTCGCAATCGGATGGACAGTCATCACCGCGAAACCGATCTCAGTGATGACCTGCTGCCCTCCCCTGCCCGGCAGCGTGAACATGAGGCCGAGCATGACCACGTGAACGACGATGCCGAGCGCATACAACTCCTGCCACGAGGTGTTCTCACGGGGCTGCGCACGACGCGCATAACGCCAGCCCAATCCGATCAGCCCCGATGCAACGATCACGGCTACACCCGTTGCCGCTGAGGCTCCGCCAAGAGCGAGACGAAATGCGCCCGTCATCAGAATTGCGATCGCGGTGGGTATAGCTCCGAGAAACAGTCCGGCAACTGCAAGTAAGACCGATCTGGTGTCGAAAAGGAGTCCGGCGTCAAACGGCACGGCGAGAGCAATCATGGCGATGCCGATGGCACCGACCGCCGCGCCGGCGAGAACCTTATGGAACAGCGTCCATCGCATCGGAGCGTAGGACGTCATGATGTCGAACGCCACGACCATCGCCAGCAGAAGAGCGGCGTTCTGGATGAGGGCCGAGATTAGAGGTGTATTCATGCAGCGTCAGGCGCGCCCGGTGTGCCACATCTCCAGCGCTCTGAAGGCAGGAAGCCTCTCTCTTTCGAATTCCCCTGTCTTCGGCGAGGCTGGATTGCAATGTGGGAGACCAATGTACGGCATCCAGTCGCAGTTCTGCCAGTTTTGTGATCAGGACCTTCTGCCGCGCGGGGCGAAGACGCCCCGCGCGGCAGGGACGTCCGCGCTACTTGTCGCGCATGAGGTCCCGGTTGGAGCAGCAGGTTTGGGGACCTCTGCGAATTGACTCAGCTCTCGCTCTTCCGGCGGGCTGCGGCCATGGCTGCGTCGTACTCTGGCGTTCCCTTCGCCGGAATCGTCCAGAAGTGAACGTTACGGCCTTCAACGTCGATCGTCTGCGCAGGTTTCCAGCTGCCCATGTTGAAGTCGTTTGACACGATGCGAGTGCCTGGTTTCAGTTCATTCAGCATCTTCGGCAGCAGTCTGAGGTTCAGCGACGGCAGCAGGTAGAGCGTGACGACCGTAGCTTCGCGGAAGTCTGCCTCGAACAGGTCTTCATTGAGGAAACGAACCCGATCCGTGACGTTCGCCGCCACGGCATTGGCGTTCGCCTCACGAATCCGTTCAGGATTGATGTCGATCCCTGTCGCGCGCTTCACGCCGAAGTCGCGCACGGCGGCGATCACGATCCGTCCGTCGCCCGATCCGAGGTCGTAGACGATGTCGTTGGGGCCGGTGTTTGCGACTCGAAGCATCGCCTCCACAACCTCCGGAGCCGTCGGTACGTAGATGACGTCCGGCTGGCGCAGTTCCTTCGTCGAAGCCTGCTCACTGACGGCCGCCCCCTCAGCAGCGCCGGTCGCCGCCGAAGCATGTGGTTGTGCACAACCGGCGAAGATAAAGAGTGCGAGGAGAATCAGGGCTGAGGTTTCACGTAGACGCATGTGCTGGTCACCTTCCTTTTGCAATCGCGGAGGGTGAATGCGTGATCCTTGCCGGTTGTGATTCCTGGCGAGCTCTGCCGGTGAGTTCCTCGGGGTTCCTCGAGGCTCCTCGGAGTTCCTCGGAGTTCCTCGGGGTTCCTCGGAGTTCCTCGGAGTTCCTCGGTTCCTTAGGGTTTTTGTAGCGCAGGCGTCCTCGCCTGCCGTACCGCGGACGTCCTCGTCCGCACGGGGCGTCTCGCCCCGCGCGCCGGCAACTCCGAGGAACTCCGAGGAACCGAGGAACTCGAAAGAGAACTACTTCCAGTGCTTCTGCACGAACGCCTCGACTTCCGGCAGTCCCCCCTGAAGGATGAGATAGCCGTTGTGCGGTTCACGCGGAGTAATCTCGTGGTTGATCGGCGTAGTCATCATTTCGCGGATCTTTTGTGGGTCATCGGTCTGGCCGAGGACCCAGCCGAGCTTCACGTAGGCCGTCTCGGGAAGCATGTTGTCCATCGGAATGATGCCGAGATCGAGCAGGTCACGGCCGGTGTCATAGACATACATCTGCGCGAAGCCCCACAGGGTCTGGACGGTCATGACGACGGTCATCCCCTTCTCGATGGCGCGACGGATCGCCGGGTAGATCGGCTTGTTCACATGGCCAAGGCCCGTTCCTGCGATCACCATCCCTCGATAGCCCATCGCCGAGAGGCCGTCGATGATGTCGGGTTTGAAATTCGGGTAGTAGTACTGGATCGTCACCTTCTCTTCGAAGACGGGCGTGATGACCGGCTTGCGCGACTTGTCGCGACGGACGATGTCGTCGGTGAGATAGGTGAAGTGACTGCCGTCCTCGTTCGGGTAGCGGCTCACGGTCGCGAGCGGCGTCGCCCCGATCGTACGGAACGTGCTGCGGTAACTCGAATGCATCTTGCGGCAGCGGGTGCCGCGATGCAGCAGGTCGTAATTGTCCGAGGTTGGTCCGAACATGCAGATCATCACCTCGGCGATGTCGCACTCTGCCGCCGTGCGCACCGCGTTCATCAGGTTCAGCGCCGCGTCGGATGAAGGACGATCGGACGACCGCTGGCTCCCGACGACGACGATCGGCACCGGGCTGTTCTGCACCATGAAGCTGAGAATCGCCGCGGTGTGCGCCATCGTGTCGGTGCCGTGTCCGACGACGATGCCGTCGCATCCCTTCTCGATCTCTTCGCCGATCGCGATCGCGAGAGTCTTGTACTCCTCCGGCCCCATGTTCTCGCTGAAGACGCCGAAGAGCTTCTTCGTCGTCAGGTTCGCAATGTCGGCGAGCTCGGGCACGGCACCGTAGAGCTCACCCGGTGTGAACGCCGGGATGACCGCACCGGTTCGGTAGTCGAGCCGGCTCGCGATGGTTCCGCCCGTGCCGAGGAGCGTCACGTTCTTCTTCTTCGGGTCGAAGGGAAAGTCTTTCTCCGGGATCTTGTAGGAGGCCTTGCGGTAGCCGAGCTCACGTGCGGAAGCGATACGGTCAGCGCGGATTCCCACGTTGTAACCGTTGAAGAGCTTCACGACGATGTGAAGATCGTCGGCATTCTCGCTTCGCGGAAGCACGACTCCGACGAACGACGAGCCGCGATCGTTCACGATCTCCACTTCGCTCCAGACGCCGATGCCGTGCTGCTCGAACGCCGCTCGCGCCGCGCCGCGGTAGCCCTGGAAACGGTCTGTCCTTTCTGTGATCGGTATAGACGTCATCGCGATGGCTCGGAATTGAAAATTGAAAATTGAAAATTGAAAATGATGGCGGGGGTCATTTCGTGAGCCTCAGTTTTTCTCGTAGTGCCTCGGCTATCTCTTTCGCGGGGGCCCGGCCTCGAAGCGCGTCTACCGCTTTGCCGGCGAGAAAGCGGAGCTGCTTCTCGGGGGAGTCGCACTTCTCCTTCAGGTAGCCGTCCATCGACAACTGATCGAGCTGGGGAAGCCATTGGCGACGATCGACGATCGCGATCCCTTCAGCGGTTGCCGCATCTGCCGCAGTCAGGCTGTCTTCCGCCATTCGCGTTGCGATCACCGGAACCGTCTCGCGCGCGATCCGACCATCGGCGAGCAGGTCGAACACCGAGACCCACTCGGCCTGGCCGAGGCGTTCCACCGGGATCCCGGCGCGCCGCAGCGCCTTCGCGCGCTGGCCGATCTCGATCGCCGCAACCAGACCATCAACACCGGTCTTCTCGACGACGGCATCGACGATTTCCGCTCCTCCCTTACGAATCAGGAACGTTGTGGTCTCCTCGGGCACTCGCCAGGTCGCGTAGCGCTCCATCCGAGCCCACGGCGTCGGCTTCAGCCGCGCACGGATTTCCGCGACACGTTCGTCGGTGATGCGGGTCGGAGGCGAGTCGGTGTCGGGATACATTCGGTCGGGGCCGGGAAGGATTCGTTCGAATGTCGTGAACCCACCGGTGAGCGCCTGGCGCGTCTCCTTCGGGACCCCCTCGGTCGCTTCAGCGAAGCGGATGCGAATCTCATTGGCTGCCGTGCGGCAATCCTCCTCCGGACCGAACACGATGAAGAAGTCATCCCGCTCTCCCGGCTTCACACGCTTTCGCAGTCTTTCAACGACACGATACTTGCCGGGAAACTGTGGAAGAAGCGCGCTCGAAAGCACAACCGGCGGCTGGTCGAGGCAGGCGATGACACGGATGCGGCCTGAGAGCTCGTCGAGGAACGTCGTGTCGGGTTGTGTCGCCCACTGTGCGAGTCCCGCCAGTCCGAACGCCTTCACGGCGAAGACGCGGCCGCCCGCGTCGAGTGCACGACGAATGAAGCCGAGGTCAGCGCCGGCGAAAACATCGGAGACGTCGATCGGCTCGACGCGAATTGAGTCGGGAGTCGTGAACCCGCGACGGTGCAGCTCTTCGCGCAACTGGAGCAGCCGGTGCTGCCGGATCCCTTCGTTGTGAACGAGCTTCACGGCATAACCGGCGCGCGGAACGCCCTTGATTTCGACACGGTTGCCGCCGCGAACCGAGACGTTGACGTCCTGCCGGCTCGCGCCGATGCCCGTACGGACCCGCCCCGTCGAGCGCGCGACGAGACCGCAGAGCAGGATCGCCTCGCGCACTTCATCCGGTGTGCGCAGGTCGGGACCTGTGACCGTCTCTGTCAAAGGCATTCCGAGGCGGTCGGTGCGCCAGACGATCTGATGACCGCTGTCTCGCACCTCACGACAGGAGTCCTCTTCGACGCTGAGATGTGTGATGGTCAGGTCGCGGCCGCGGAAGGGAAGGATTCCATTCACACCAACGATCGCCGTTCGCTGGAAGCCGGTCGGGATCGACCCGTCGAGGTACTGCTTACGCGCGATGTGCACCTCGTCGATGATGTCCATCTGCATCATCAGACAGAGCTCGATCGACACATCGATCGCATCCTGGTTCACCAGAAAGGGCGGGGTGTCGTCCATCTCGTACGTGCAGACGTTGAGGTGGTTGAGGAGATAAATGATCTCCTTCTTCGTCTTGAACTCCATCAGCGCCGTTCCGTCGTACTCGCCGAGCTCGGATAGTGTCGGACGCATGTGGCGTAACACCTCTCCGTCGTGCGTCTCGGTGTAGAGACCGGCGGGACAGCGGCAGAAGAGTTTGTGCTGCGTCAGCAGTTGCTGGTGCACTTCGAGGCCGGAGATGAGGCCGACCGCGTCGTAGTCGAGGGGCTCGAGCATCGGGTTCCTGTCCTCGCTCAGTTCTCAGTCTCGCGTGGGCGGCGACCCGCCGGGCGGCCGTCCGCCGAGACGATGAGGCAGGAGCCGGGGTTTGCGCAACCCCGGCTGTCACGGCGGGGTGCGATGGGCGTGGCCGAGTTCCTCGGAGTTCCTCGGAGTTCCTCGGTTGACGGCGTGTGCGGGTGCGGCCAAAAAATCCTCGTGTGTACTTCGCCTCGCCAAACATGGACTTGTTGCGCCCTGAGCGAAGCCGAAGGGCCGGGTGAGGGGCCGCGCCACATGCCATGCCCGCGCAAGCTGCCCGTCACAAATGCAGTGGCCTCCAGCACGCACGCGTGAGGACCACTCATGGATCGTCTGCACGTGCAAAGCCCACCGCCGGCCAGCGGCCGGCGGGGATCGCGCGAGCCGCGCGACCCCCAACAGGGCGGCGGGGGGCGAGACGCCCCCTGCGGACGAGGACGTCCGCGGTACGGCAGGCGAGGACGCCTGCGCTACGAAACCCGAGGAACCGAGGAACCGAGGAACTCCGAGGAACTCCGAGGGGAACCCCGAGGAACTCCGAGGAACTCAAACTCGCCTTACAATCCAGACTCAACCAGAATCTGTTCAACGTGTGCGCGCCGCACACGCGAGAGGTCGATGGAACGAAGGGTCCGGTTCGGCAGATACGTTCAGGAAGTGACGCTGCAGCGACGCCGGGTCCGATACGCAGACCTGGCCGCGGCCGCGGGGAGCCAACCTGCTCCGGCGCAGCTCGAGTTGCGCTCGAAGGATGTCGTCCGGCTCGTGCAGCCCTACGTGAC
>DASVLC010000368.1:0-6794 GCA_036385045.1 Thermoanaerobaculia bacterium
TGGTCATACGCACAGCGTGATCTGCAGGGTCACGGCGCCGGAGTTCGACAAGCAGGGCATAGGAAAGAACGCTCGGACGCGACCGAGCCGACCGTTCTTCACCGACGCCTTTAGCGGGGAGAGGGTGGCCCTGAGCGAAGCCGAAGGGCCGGGTGAGGGGCCGCGCCACCGGCCACACACGAGCAGGTTGCGGGCGGGGGGCGAGACGCCCCCTGCGGACGAGGACGTCCGCGGTACGGCAGGCGAGGACGCCTGCGCTACGAACCCCCGAACGCCCGCTCTCGGCGCGTATGTCACTCGCCTCACTCCTCCACGATCGCCGGCACAAAATACGGCTGCAGCCACGCAACCCGGCCGTTCGAATCAATGACCTTTGCGCGTACGTAACCAGAGACGCCCTCGAGCGGAAACGTCGCGGGATTCTCACCGCTCTCACCGAGCACGACGCCGTCGCTTCCGATGAACTGCGTCCGGTAGCGCGCGAGATTCTTCGCCTTGACCGTCACAGTCATCGCGGCCGGGGTGACGGTGTAGTCAGCGATCTCGACTCCGGTTGACGCGTAGAAGTCGCCTCGGCGGATCGAAGCGAGGATCGCGTCTGCACTCCGTTCGGCTGCACGGACGACGATCCACGCTTTGCCCGGAAGCGCCACGTCGGAATCCCACGGTCGTTTCAGATGATGCGAGTCGTCGGCAGCGATTCCCCACACTCGTCTGCCGGCCGTGAGGAGCGCGTCCCACATCGACTCGATCGACGGCGGGCCGTACATGTTCACGTAAGGATGCCCGCTCGCGATCTCCAGAAGCATCGGTCCTTCGAGCTGGAGTAGCTCGGCGCTGCCGAACGCCCAGCCGAAGTTCGGGTGATTCACAGTGGGAATGCCGCCTGCCTTCAACACGGCGTCGATGTTCCGCTGCAGCACCTCTACCGTCGTCTCGCCCTTCTGCGGAGGAATCGCCTCTCCGATCCCCATCGCATTCACATGCAGCGGCTTCTTAGGGAGACGGTCGGTGATCTCCTCGCCGGGAATCAGAATGAGCGAGCCTCCATCGAGCCGCGTGACTTTGTCGTGATCGGTGATCACGAGGAAGTCGTAGCCGTGGGCGCGGTACCAGGCGGCCACCTCCTCCGGAGTCGAGTCGCCGTCGCTCTCGAGCGTGTGGGTGTGCGTGTTACCCCTCAGCCAGTGAACCTGGTCCGCGGGTGCCGACATCAGTGCGAGCAGGATGATCGTAAGCACACGACTATCGTAAACCTCCAGCCATACGCTCCGTCAGGTCCTCTCTCGGCTTTTTCATAGACCAGTCGACGCAGCCGTTGAAATTTCTTCGCGGTTTCGTGACGGGAGTCACATAAGCCTCGGCGGCGTGGCTTACAAGTTGAAGGCAAGGATTGAAAAGGCACGACCGATGAGTCCTGATGTCGAACGTAGAAAGAGCCCAGTCAGCGAGCCGACGGCACTGCGCCTGCTGATCGTCGACGACGATCCCGCCTATCGTGCATGGATCGCGACTCTGACGAAGCGGCTGGGCTATGGCGTCGAGACAGCGGAAGACGGTGTGGTCGGACTCGAGCGGCTGCTCGGCGAGCACTTCGACGTGGTGATCGTCGATCAGGAGATGCCACGAATGAGCGGGCTGGAACTGATCGCCGGGATCCGCTCCGAAAGCTCTTTGACCGGTCTCTACGCCGTTATGCTGACGGGGCACGACGACATCGAAACGAAGCTCGCCGCCCTGGCCACCGGATTCGACGACTTCCTCTCCAAGAGCTCACAGGAGGTCGAGATCGCTGCGAAACTCGTCGCTGCAAGACGTGTCGCAACCCGGCAACTCAGTCTCGACGTTACCGCCCGTGAACTTTACGGGCTGGCCAATCGGGACGAGCTCACCGGCCTGTTCAATCGCCGTTTCTTCATCTCTCACACGCAGGAACTGCTCGCGCAGGGGGCGGCGGCGGTGAGCATCATCCTTTTCGACCTCGACGACTTCAAAACGATCAACGACACGTACGGGCATGTGGCAGGCGACCAGATCCTGCGCGACGTCGGCTCCCTGTTCCATCGCACCACGCGGCTCGAGGATGTGATCGCCCGTTATGGCGGTGACGAGTTTGTGATGGTGATCCCGGATCTCGAGGTCTCCGACATCGAGGCAATTGCAAAACGACTTTCGACAGAGGTTCGCGCGCTGCTCTGGCAGGCTGGCGCCAGCGCCTTCGGGATCGGCGTGACCACCGGCGTGGCATCGTCGCGACTCCTGACTGCGCCAACGGTCGAGCAGTTACTGAACGCCGCCGATCGCGACCTCTATCGAGGCAAATGGCTGCGCAAGCACCCGGGGACTCAGCCCCTGATTGCAGACCTGCAGAAGGGAACCCCCGTCGACCTGCTCAACCCGAAAGAGAAAACCGCGGAGCCAGCGGTGACGGGAGCGCGCCCCTCGCGCAAAAAAAGATCGATGACCTCGAAGGCCGCCGAGCCGGGCACGACCTGACGGAGTTTTTCAGAACCGTTGACAGTATCGAGTGACAGAGAGATCGAGACGTACTGCCTCCCGCGACGACTCCCTCATGAATGATCCGAGCTAACCTCTGGCGCTCCCGAACGTCTGGATACAGGGGGTGACACATGCGGTTCGTCGGGCGTGGGCCGTCGATCTTCGCAACGGTTCTGCTGGTAGCTTCGTGCGCCACGCAACGGACGCCCGAGCAGCAGGAATGGGCGGCAACGTTCCTCGGGGATCTCGAAGTCGCGAGAGAGACCATTGCCGCGAATCACCCCGGCATGGTCGACGCCGCGAATCCCGCATTCCGCGACGTGATGCACGTCGCCTACGATGAGGCGCGCAGCGCCGCACCGGAGGTGATCGACTACGACTCCTACAGAGTAGCGCTCACTCGGTTTACAAACCGCTTTCAGGATGCGCATCTGGCAGCCGTCTTCAGGAAGCCGTTCGAGTCCGTCCGGCATGCCGGCATCAAGCTGAGCTTCGACGGTGAAGCGTTCCTCGTGGAGGATGCGGACTCCCGGTACGGCCCGCCCGATCTCACCGGCTCCGTGCTCGTGGCGTGTGACGGGGAGCCGGCCCGCGCTCACTTCGCGCGACGCGTCCTCTCGTGGCAGGGGCGCAGCAGCGTCGCTGCAGACTGGTATACGCTCGCTCCGTTCCTCTTCGTCGACTACGGCCCACCTGCGCCCGAAGCTCCGATGCGTTGCACATTTTCGCGAAACGGAAAGAGCAGCAGCGTGGCACTGCAGTGGCGGGACACGAACGACGAAGGGCTGAGTTCCTTTCTGATGATCGGACTCGACGCAACGCGCGAGCTCTCGGTCGAGCGACTCGACGACGGCACAGTGTGGGTCGACCTGCCCACCTTCGCAGTGAATGACGAACCCTCGATCGCGCGGATGCAGGCACTCATCCGTTCGGTCGAACACGAGCTCGGGCCCGGCACCGACTGGAAGCTCGCCGTGTTCGACCTGCGAGGAAACAGCGGTGGGTCGTCGAGCTGGGGCCGGCAGATCGCCGCCCACGTCCTGGGCGCCGCGTGGGCGACAGCAGCGGCGGCGTGGCTCGGCGACGGCACGTACGTCGAGTGGCGCGTGTCACCCGGGAACGTAGAGACCCTGCTCGGCCATGTCGCGCAGGCCGAAACGCGGCACGGGGCCGACAGTGACGCCGCGGAGCGTGCGAGACGCTTCCACCGAACGATGGCGGAGGCCCTCGCGCGGAGCGAGACGCTGATCGGCAATCGCTCGGAGCGGAGCAGCGCACCGCCACCTCGAGATAGCGAGCTCCCCGGTCGGATCGTGCTGGTCACGAGTCCATCTTGCTTCAGCGCCTGTCTCGATTTCCTCGACATCATGCGCATTCACTCTGGCGTCGTGCACGCAGGCCGCATCACCGGAGTTGATACGGTTTACATGGAGAGCTGGAGCAACCCGCTACCCAGTGGACTGGGTCGCATCAGCTATCCCATGAAGGTCTATCGCAATCGACGCCGCGGAAACAATGAAGCATACGTCCCGGCAGTGATTTACAACGGCCGACTGAGCGACACCGAGGCGCTGCGAAGCTGGATCCGCGCAAGCTATCTTCACTGGTGAACCGGGGCGAGCGCCAATCAAAGGGGTCGATGGGGACGAGCCCCGCGAAACAGTCGTTATCGCTCATGGTCAGGGCCTCAGTCCACACGCAGCAACAGACGAAAGACGACCAGCCGGTTAACACTCCGGTCACTTCCCACGTCTTCATTCCGGACAGGCCTGGAGGAGAATGATCGGGGGAGTCGCGCACCTGAGCTCGATCGATGAGAGGAACGATGCGGAGAACGACGGCGCTCTCGTGACGGCAGCGCGTGGAGGGAGTGAGTCTGCCTTCGAGCTCCTCTACGTTCGCTACCGGCGTATGGTTCACGCGATCGCTCTGGCGCGTGTCCCGCCGGCCGATGCTGAAGACGTCGTTCAGGACGTCTTCGTACTTGCGATGCGCAAGCTCGGCAGTCTGCGAGACGGAGCCGCATTCGGCGGCTGGCTCGCTGCGATCGCAAAGCGTCAGGCCAGCGGCTGGAGACGGAACGTTCGGGAGCAATCCGAGCTGACCGATAGCCCCGTGGCCTCCACGCAGGAAAGCGACGAAGAAGCACGACATGTACTTGCAACCATCCGGACCCTGCCCGTCGCGTATCGCGAAACGCTGCTGATGCGGCTCGTCGAAGGGATGACCGGTCCTGAAATTGCCGCGCAGACCGGCCTCACTCCCGACTCGGTGCGCGTCAACCTGCATCGCGGCATGCGTCTGCTCCGAGAGGCGCTGGAGAAGAACCAATGAGTGACCGCTATCTCTGGGACCGCGGCGGTGAGCCCGATCTCGAAGTCGTACGGCTCGAGCGGCTGCTGTCGCGCTATCGATTCGAAGGCGAACGGCGGCCTGTTGCCGGGCGTGAGGATGCTTCGTCATGGCGATGGCTGGCGGCGTGTGCAGCCGTGATCATCTTCGTCTCGCTCGCCGTGGCTGCCGCTCTCGCTCTGAGACTTCGCTGGGAGCCTGAGCGTGCATGGGACGTGCTGACAAGCAGCGGTTCGGTTGCGATTGATGGACAACCGATCGACTCGCGGGCAGTCCTCCCTCCTGGCGGGATTCTCGAGACCGGCACCGACTCGCGCGCCACCGTGCGGGTCGCCCGTATCGGAGAGATCACCATCGGAGAGTCCTCGATCGTCAGCCTTCAGTACACCGGCGCGCGCCGCCATCGCGTCAGCCTCGAACACGGCTCTCTTTCTGCGCGGATCTGGGCGCCACCATTCGCCTTCGGGGTCCAGACGCCGGCAGGACTGGCCAGCGACCTCGGATGTGAATTCACTCTTCAGTTTGTCGACGGCAGCGGAAGAATCGATGTCACCTCCGGCTGGGTCGACTTCGACGGACGGACGCGCTCTTCGCTCATTCCGGCAGGAGCCACCGCCGAGTTGCGTCAGGATAATCCCGGCACTCCTCACTACCGCGATGCCGGCCCGGCCTTCATCAATGCTCTGCGGGACTACGACGAGAGCGGGGATCGCGAATCGATGCGGCAGGTACTCGCTACCGCCCGGCACCGCGATGCGATGACGCTGCTTCACATTCTCGAGCGAGCCCCGCTGGAACTACGCCCAGAGATCTTCTACAGGACGGCGCAACTCGCCAGTCCTCCGGAGGGCGTCACGCTCGACGGAGTCCTGCAACGGCACAGAAGGGACGGCGCGGTCGATCTGTGGCGCCGATCGATCGGTCTCGGCGGCTACAAACGCTGGTGGATCAACTGGCGGGATGCTCTACCACGCTCCTCCCGAGAGGAATCCGGTTAACGAAACGCCCCTCCGAACCTCTTTTCTCGTACGGAGGAAAGCCATGCGGAAGTTTCTGCTCGCCATAACAACGGGGTTCTTCGCCCTCGCCACAGGATTCTTTGCCGTCACAGGCGCGGCACCGACGACGTATCGCGTCGAGCCGGTGAACGCGACCGTCGCATTCTCGATCACGAAATGGGGCCTGCTGGTCGAGGAGGGAGCGTTCCGCGACTTCACGGGCAACGTGACCTACGACGCGAAGAATCCGGAGCGCTCGCAGGCCAGCTTCTCGGTCAGAACCGCGAGCATCGACACGAAAAACTCCGATCGCGACGACACGCTCCGTTCCGATGACTTCCTCCACGCGGCGCGCCATCCGCAGCTGACGTTCAAGAGCACGCGCGTCGTCCCTCTGAGCAGCGACACAGCCCGCGTCACCGGCGACCTGACGATCCGCGGCGTCACCCGCAGCATAACGATTTCCGTACGGCTGCTCGGACGCAGCCATCAACCGGACGTCGGCGATCTCGCCGCCTTCGAAACCTCCTTCGAGATCGATCGCCGCCACTTCGGCGTGCTCGGCTCCCGCTGGAGCGCCCCCTTCCCCGGCATCCTCGGCAAGACGGTCAAGGTGCGCATCGTAGCGGGCGGGGTGAGGCGCTGAGGGGGCTGACGTGGAAGGGTGTGTCCTCGCCGTGCGAATGTCATCCGCAAACTACCCTGTCATCCCGAGCGGGAGGAGGCGTGGGTGGCGAGGGATCCCTGAATCGACGACCGGGCAGGTGCTTGCGCCCGGCATAGCTTGGGGTCATCGGCGACGCGCGATGATGGGTCGTCGGCAAGGGATCCCTCTCCGTCCTCCGCCCCTCACGCCCACACGCCCACCCCCGGGGCTCCGGCGGCTCGGGATGACAGGCAAATCTAGACGCCTGCATTCTCAATTCTCAATTCTCAATTCGCGTG